>NZ_JAMYPB010000029.1:0-72424 GCF_040320135.1 Mesorhizobium sp. M0772
AGCCTGTTCGAGAACCTTGCCGTCTCGCTCACCGACCAGGACGGCCAGAACGCCACAGGCACGCTGTCCGTCAACATCGTCGATGACGTGCCGACATTGGGAACCGTGCAAAGCCAGCAGGCAAGCACCGATACGTCGCAAACGCCGGCCGTTGGAACACTCCACTTCGTCGCCGGCGCCGACGGCGCCGGGGCCACCATGACGATCACTGCCAACACAACAGGCATCACTTCGGCCGGCCACAACCTCATCACGGAGCAGTCCGGCAGCGTGTTGACCGCCTATGCCGACAACAACAACAACGGAAGCCATGATGCAGGCGACACGGCGGTCTTTACCATCACCGTTAATCCGAATGCCGGTACGTCGGGGCAGTACACGTTCGACCTTTTGGCACCTTTGGACGGCACTGTCAGTAATGTCTCCGTTGCATCGAGCGGCGCCTTCGGCTCCGGCCCCAGCAATTCCATCGTGGTGACGGCGGGCGGTCAGAATGTCGTGATGGTGACCGGATGGGCGCCAACGGATGCCGGCGGCTCCTTCACCTCACCACACGAGACGGCATGGCTGGCCGGCGGCATGCCATCGTTGACACAAACAAGCAACGTCAACGGTTCGTCAGCAGGTTGGGGCCTCGGCAACAACAATTTCGACGGAGGCGAGTTCATGCGTTTCGATTTCGGGACGCCGGACGACTATGACGGCCCGGGCGGCTATACGGCTCCGGCCATCACCCTCGCGACTGTTAGCTATGCCAAGTTTTCGTTCGATGCGGTTACCGCCGGCGACAAGATCGAGTTCGTCGCCCACTACACCAACGGAACCACGGCTTCCTTCACTCCGGCGGTCGGTGCGACGTTGCTGACGATCACATCGCCTGCCGGAACGCAGATCGCATGGGTCGACGCCTATGAGTCGTCGGGCAAGACCAAGCTGAACCTGACGGATGTCGGGGTCACGAGCACCACGGTCGACCATACAATTCCGGTCGCGTTGCAACTCACGGATGGCGACGGGGACACAACAACGACGGCGAATTTCACTGTCCACGTGGCGGCCGGACTGATACCTTTTGCCATTGCCGCTCCGGTCGTACTCGACCTCAACCATGATGGAATCCACACCACCGATCTGACGCACTCCACCATTTCGTTCGACTACAACGGCGATGGCGTCGCTTCGAAAACCGCCTGGGTCGATACGCATGACGGTATCCTGGCGATCGATCTCAATGGCGACGGCAAGGTGAACAACGGTTCGGAGATCGTGTTCACCCAACATGCCGCCGGCGCTGCGACCGACCTTGCCGCGCTCGAGCAGCTCTATGACACAAATCATGATGGCAAGCTGACTGCCGCCGACCACGACTTTGCGCAATTTGGTGTCTGGCAAGATGCCAACGGCAACGGCGTGTCGGATTCGGGCGAGTTCAAATCTCTGGCCGCCTTGGGTATCGTCGAGATCGGCCTCGATAGCAACAATCAGCACTCGGTTTCGGCGGACGGCTCGGTCTTGACCTATGGCGAAGCCACCTTCACGACCGCCGACGGTCAGATAGCCGCGGTCGGCGACATCGGCTTCGGCAACTACGATAACGCTAGCTCCGGAAGCACGGCCGCCATCGCCGGCACTTCGGGAGCCGACACGTTCAAGATCGACAATCTAAACATCAAGGATCTGATCGCCGACTACCATGCCGGTGAAGGGGACAAGATCGACTTGAGCGCGTTGTTCGACAAGGCGCCGGCCGGCAACATGGCCGACTATGTGCATTACGACACCGCGACCAGCACCGTGAGCGTCGATACCAGCGGCTCGGGCAACGCGGCCAACTTCGTGGATGTCGCCGTTCTGCAGAATGCGCCTGCCACCGGCACGATCAACATCCTCTACGACGACACACAACATCAACAGCACACGGCCACGATTTAGCACTTATGCGTGGCCGTACTCTCATGCTACATATTAGCGAAACATAAAACCGCAGTTTGGAGAGGGACTTAAATGAAGCGTTGTGCAAGATTGCTGGCTTCGGCCGCGGCGCTGCTGTTGGCTGGATCGACTGGCTTCGCCGCCGACATCATCGAAGGGCCGGTGGCCGACTATTGCCGGACCGTCGGCACATCGAACCTGGTCCTGACCGACAACATCGTCGATCTCAAGGCCGAGGTGGTGAAGCTGATGGACGAGTCGGTGGCCGTCGCCAACAGCTCGGAATGGATCAATTCGTCCCGTCCTACCTTCGTCTGGGCATCGGAAGCCAAGGTCGCCTGCGGCATGGCCTATGGCTACCTCAAGACGAACTACAAGGACGAGGACACGCTCAACAAGTGCGAATGCTTCCACGACCGCATGGTCGAGTACATGAACTGACCGGAAGGGATCCGGCAGTGCCGGTTGGCTGACCCATGGTCGGCGGACGATTGACGAGGGCGATCGCCGGAGCGATCGCATTGACCGGTTTTGGCCAGCTTGCCACTCAAGCCTGCGCCAACTGGCTGGAACGACCTAGCCTGGAGAGACCAGCACCGTTCGGTTTGAGGCGGCCGGTTCGCTGCGACGCCGCCTCCGAATGGACGCGCGCGACATTCAAGGCGTTTGCGACATGCCAGGCATCGCTCTACGGCTTGGAGCCGGTGCTGGCGCACGCGGTGATGGAGATCGAAAGCGGATTCGATCCCGATGTGCACGGCGCCGATGGTGAGGTCGGGTTGATGCAGGTGATGCCGGGAACGGCCCGAATGCTGGGCTTTCGTGGCTCGCTCGACGAGCTTGGCGCGCCGGCGACCAACATCGCGCTCGGCGTCAGATATCTGGCGCAGGCAAACAGCCTTGCCGCAGGCGATCTCTGCACCACCGTCATGAAGTATCGTGCCGGGCACGGTGAAACCCGGTTCTCCGAACTTTCGGTCCGCTACTGCCGGCGTGCGCGTGCAATCCTGGCGAGAGAAGGTTTTGCGGTGGCCGGGCCATTGCCGGTGGCGACGTTCGGATTCTCCGCATTCCCGACAGCAGGAGACGATGGTGCCCCTGCCCCGGCGAGGCGGATTTGTGTGCGCCGACTGTTCGTGCCGGGCCCGCGATACATGAAATGCACGGACTATCGAAGCGCCGGGCAAGCCAGAATGATCAAGGCGCTCCGGGCAAGACTTTTCGACGGCTGAGCCATAATCCAGCAATTGCAAAGACGGCGAGGCAAGTCTGCCGTAAGATGAACGGATGAGACCGGGACAAATACCCGGCGGGATATGAGGGAGGCATCATGGATTCTGGCCGGCAGCGACACGGTTCGTGGACGTGGGCGATCGTCTTTGCGTTCGCGGGCATAGTGTCGGGCTGCCAGTCGAAGGGCAGCGTCTCGGACGCGCTCGACCCGGCGGCGATCGCCGCACCCGGAGCGCCGGCCGCCGGCGCTGTTGCCGGTCCCGCCCAGGCGACGCAATCGCTCGGCACGGGATCGACGAAGGTCACGATGCTGCTGCCTTTGTCGGCCCCGGGCAACGCCGGCGAAAACGGCCGGAAGATGCTCGATGCGACCAAGCTGGCGATGGCCGACCTTGGAAATGTCCTGCTCACGGTCACGGTCGAGGACACCAAGGGCGACAGCGCGCATGCCAGCGAATTGGCTGTGAAGGCGATCACGAGTGGAACTAAGATCGTCATCGGCCCGGTCGAACTCGCGGCCGCGCAGCACATAGCCAAGCTCTCGGGATCGAAGCGACCGCCGGTGCTGGCGCTGGCCGACAATTTCGCCGGCGGCCCGGGCGTCTATGCGGTGCGCCTCAACGAGGCCGACAGCGCGGCCGCGGGCGCAGCCGGCCTGGCGGCCAAAGGCAGCAAGAAGTTCGTGTTGCTCGTTGCGGCGGGCGCGAATGCCGGCGTGGTTGAAAAGCGGGTCGCCAACAGCCTCAGCATCTATGGCGCGACACTCGCCGTCACCATTCCGTATCCGGCCGGCGATGGCGGCACCAAAGTGGTCAATGATGCGGGCTCGCTGGTCGAGGCTCCCGATGCCATCATCATCGCCAGCGGCGACGACAATCCGGCGCAGATCCTTGCGGCGCTCAAAACGAAAGGCATTCCCGGAAAAGCAGTCGCCGTCGTTGGAACCAACCGCTGGCTGGAACATCCGATGGAGCCGCTGTTTGAAGGCTCCTACATCGCCACGCTCGACCCAACCGAAACCGGCCCAATCGCCGACCGCTTCAAGACGACCTACAATTATCCAGCCGACGCCAATGTCGCCTACGCCTATGATATGGTCGCCCTGACAGCAGGAATTGCAAGTTCGGCCGGGCCTGACGGCTTCAGCAAGCAGGTGCTCGAAAATCGGAGCGGATTTCGCGGATCGACCGGCCTGTTCCGGTTTCGGGCGGATGGCTCCAGTGAGCGATCCATGCCCTTCTATCAGGTTCAAAAGGGTGCACTCAAGCTGGTCGCCAAATCGACATCGGGGTATTGAGGGGCAAGGAACCTTGCTTGAGTTGATGGGCTGGCTGAGGCACAATCGCTTGATAGCGCTCGGAAGCCTGCTGCTCCTGTCCGGGGTCTTGTTGATCATCCGGGCCGCCGATCTGCTTCCCATCGATCGGCCGATACCAGCGTCGCGTCAATCCATCGACGATAGCCAGCCACTGCGACCAGTTGCGACCGTCGCCAATACGCCATGGCGAGGACGGGCACGCAAGATTGCTCAGGACCTTATCGCGCCGCCACAGCTTGATCCGGCGCAAATCGAACGGGTCGAGCCGCGCCTGCCGCTCAGCGACCTTGGTCTGGCTTCGCCTGCAGGGATGCGGATGCCAAAGGATTGGAAAGAGGTCCTGCTGTACCAACCGGTTGCCACCTCGTCGGCAACCTTCGAATCGATGGGGCGCAAGGTAGCCATCAGCGGGATCCAAGGCATTGACCTGGATGAGACCTGTTCCTTTCGCGGCATCGCCTGGCCTTGCGGCCAGCGTGCGCGCGCGACGTTCAATTCCTGGCTGCGCGGCCGGGCGCTGAAATGCGTCGTGCCGCCGGAAATCGATCGTTTTGCCATTGCGGCACCGTGCAGCTTGGGCAAGCAGGATGTCGGCGCGTGGCTTGTTTCCAATGGCTGGGCGACGGCCCTGGCGAGTGGCATCTATGGCAAGGCGGAGGCAGTGGCCAGAGACGCGCAGATGGGGATATTCGGCCCGCCGCAATAGCCGATAATTCGGTGTCGTTGCTTTTGCCGCCGTAGCCTTGCTTTTGAAGGGCTGATTTCGGGCCGATGGTAGGTGATTGCGCCATTACTAAAATTGTATGTTTCCTCGAAACTGAAAGTGCAGCACCTTGGCCTTATGACAGCCGATCAGGCGGGAGATTGGCTAATGATGACACCAATGGCGAATAGCTCGCCCCGGCAATGGAAAGATATCGCATGGCTGACTGCCCTGGGATCGGCGGGAATTCTGCTCCTCTCGGTTGGCCTAAATTATCTGCTTCTGTTCTCGGAAGCATTGACGCCCTTCGGCCGCAGCATGGTCACAGCGATCCTGTTGCCGGTCATCGTCGGTGGCCCACTTTTCCTGTTCATTGGACTGCAGCGGACCGAGCTCGTCCGTTATCGAAGAGAACTCAACAAGTCGGCGACCTTTGACAGCCTGACAGGCTGCCTCAACCGGACAGTCTTCACGTCGATGGTCGAAAGGAGAGCAACCAGGCCGGAATCGCCTGGTGCAAGATCTGGCGCCTTCCTGGTCATTCATCCCGAACACATCAGGTCCATCAATCTGCGCTTCGGCCTTGGCTGGGGTGACGAAGCCTTGCGGCTCATAGCCTCGACCATCCAGTCATCGGTACGCAAGGAAGATCTGGTGGGCCGGATCGGAACCTCCATGTTCGGGGTCTTTCTGCCCGGTGCGACAGAAGACGACGCCAGGGAGATCGGCGAGCGTATCCGGGCGCGCGTGGCCCAAGCCTATTTCGCGCCAAAAGGAACCGCGGATACGCTGACCATCAGCGTCGGCGGCGTGGTGTTTGAAAACGAGTTGGAATTCGAGGACATGTTCCGATCGGCGGAATCGCTGTTATCCGGCGTGGAGCACCAGCCTGGACTTCAACTGTCGCACCTCCACAACTAGACGACTCGTTGCCGGAGGAACACCGCCGGAAATATGTCTTGCCGCACGGCTGCGACAGCGATCATCTTGCCCTTGTTGCCAAACCGGACGATTGACCCATGGGCGGTTTCAACCCGTGGGAGGTCTGGCTCCTGACGGTGCTGATGGCATCGGCCGCGCATCGCTGGCAGTATTGCCGGACCGATCAAGTTCTGGTTGCCGCTGGTTGCAGCAACCTTGATCGCCTTGATGGCCGGCTATGGGACCATGCTCCTGCCGCCGAACTCCTGACAGGCCGAGACACCCGCCGCGCGAGTAGCATCAGGTTCGGCGCTCAGGGTACGAGCGACAAAGCTTGAGGCACACAGATAGCAGCTGGATCCCCACGGCTCTTTCTTCATCGGTGGGGATCACAAGCGCGTCGACGTCGGAACCAGCAAGGCTGATGACCTCGTCGCCTCGCCCATTCAGCTTGTGGTCGATATTAACCGCAAGCCAGCCGGCCACAGCCCCGGCCCTCTCTCGAATATATGGCGCGTTTTGGCGTATGCCTGCCTTGAACACCAGCGTGTCCAGTCCGCCTATCGCAGCGGCCAGCGACCCGATCTCGCGTGCGATACGATAGACGAAGAGATCGACTGCTTCGGCGGCAAGAGGATCATCGGAGTCGATTAGCGTCCGCGTATCACCGGATATCCCTGACACTCCGAGCAGGCCGGATTGCTCGTAGAGAAGGGTGACCAATGAGCGCGCCGCAACGCGTGCTCATGACGAGGCCGTCCAATGTCGAAAACCCCAACACTTATTCCAGCATTCATGGCGCACAGACTGGCACCGCTGCCGAGATGGGCGACGATCACCTTGCCGCCAGCTGCGGGTCCGTAGCGGATCCGAAGCTGCGAAGCGATATGGCTATAGGAAAGCCCGTGAAACCCATAGGAAATTCCGGCATCGGTCATCGCATGCGGAAGGCCATAGATCTTGGCGATCCGAGGCCGAGCGTATTCTTATGGATGACGATCTGGATGCGCCCAGGTAGTCGTCTTCATACGTGTCCTCGCCATATGGAGTTCAGAACCCGCCTAATTGCACGTCGTTGCCGCCGATTACCGCACGCATCGTTGCAGGGTCTTTCGAGACCGGGAGGCTTGAGCTACTGTGACAGGCGCCAACGAAAGACCGAGAAATTGACGAACTGGCCCAAAGCCATTTGACTCTAGCAGAAAGACTTAGCCGATGATGCTCAATTCAAACTTTGAGAATTAAGCGTAATCCATTGGTTATTAAGTTTGTGGGCCCGGAGGGTCAGCGTTTTCTACAGGAAATCAGTACGTCAGTGGTTGGTTCGCCAAGCCGTTCTCTCGTATTCTCTCGTATGGTCTGGCGAACCAAAGGCCAAGAAGACAACTAGTTCCATGAGAGCTGTATTTGACCATGGTAGTATGAGCGCTGCCGCATTTGGCCGGAAGCTGACTGGCCGCTTCTGGCGCAAAACGATAACGGACGTTTAACCTGGTCTGGTTCAAGCACCGTTGTCGGGTTCAAATCGCGTGACCACGCCAATGGTACTCCAGTATGGCGCTTCGGAACCTCCAGGTTGCGAGGCCTTGTGATCGCAAGTAAACAGTCGCGGAATTTGGTCCACGAAATGGCCAATCACCGGTTTCGAACGTCCGCAATTCGTGGCGTCAACGATATATTGCACACCTACGGGACCTTACTGACCGATGCCGGCCTGCTCGCCTGTAGGCTGGCGAGGAGCGGCCCGGGGAGTCTCTGGGCCGGCGTCGGTCACCGCTGGCTACGCTGTTGCCGGCGGAAGCTGACAGTCATTGTGATGAGGGCAATTTGCCCACCATCGTCGTCAAACTGCGCGGCCGTGAATGACCTACTGCATTCCGCGGAGGGAATTCACGTCGGCGCAGAACTCGGCGTAGGGCTTGGTCATTGCCGCGTCATTGCATGCGCGCAAGATCATTTCGCGCATGGCCTTAGGCTTGGCCATGAAGACCGCCTTGAACTCGGGCATGGACTTCCGTGTCTTCATCGAGGCATCGGTGTAGAATGGCACGATATTGTCGACGACATCAACCGCGCCGGCAACTGCCAAGCACCCAGAAAGCCGGCCGAGCACCCGCCGCGAGAATGTGCTGCTCAGGGAGAACAATAGCGAACGCGCTCATTGCCTCTCCCTTCGCTGCGCGCTTTGCCCCAGCCAGGCCACGCGCCTTTCTCGTTCGCCGGGCTTTGGGCTTACAATTCCAATCTCGACATAACCAGCTGCACCATCATCACAGAGCCTGCCGCAGAACCGATGAAGCAGTTGCATGATTAACAGCCTCTCATTCTCTACCAGGCATACTATGACGTCTGGCTGGACCCGGGGACGCCAAAGGACCAGCCTCAAGGACATTCTCAGCCACGACATCGACGGTCAGCTGCAGTTCAACCGCGTTGGACGTGAGGTGAACACGAGCGCGGTCAACAAATTTCCCAACGACCATCCCGGCCTGGTCGGGCGGAGCCGGCGACTTTTTCTGTTCGTCGAAATGGTCAAGCACGCCCCTGCTGGGGCGAAGCTTTCTAAAGCACGCTCCGACCACATATTTTAGGAGGGCGCCACCAACGCTCTACCAATCACGGTTCGGAACACTGCCGAAATAACTGTTAGTCGGCGCTAATGTTCCGGTCTGGACTCGCTACCGCTTTGGAAGCATTCTGCACTCGGGGGAGAGGGCGTGGGCAAAGTCCAGCGTCATCAAGGTGCGGATCAGGCCGACCGCTGGCGCAAGAACGCAAAGGGGCGGTGGATGTGGCGACGGCAATGTCTGCCGGCGCTGGTGATGGTTCCCTGACCGGCTCATCCCAGCTGGCTGGCTGAGTGGCACCCGCACGGCCGGCGCGGGGAGCTGCGATATCAAGGGCAACATTTCCACCAGTACCGATGAGCGATTTATCACGTTCCAGGGCAGGAGCATTACTGGAAGACGACGATCAGTTTCAGTACAGCGAGCGCTGGCTGTGCAGCGAGGCAGAGGCATGGGCCGCCGGCTGGCGCAAAGCAAGGCGGTAGCGCGGTAGCCACCACCATGTGCAGGCCCGCCAGCCCGTCATCCTGATCGCACCCGCCGACCTTGGTCTCACGTCGTTGATTGGCACTGCCACGCGGCTTTCCTTCATTCGCATGGTTCGCAGACATTAGCATGATCGCATACTCTCATCATCCGGCGTCGTCTCCCTCACAAAGCAGCGCCGGTAAGGCTCGGCGCCCTTCTTGTTTGTCCCATGTGCCAAAGGAGGTCGCCGGGCCTGCCGTTGCTCATCTTTGCGGGTTGCTCCTGATGGCTCCGCTTGGCGCCGTGGCCCTGCGTCTTCCTTCGGGTAAGGCCGGCGAGGCGCTTGTCAGACGGCCTGGCATGTAGGATTATGGTCCTCGTTGCGGCGACGCCCTCAATGGAGAGCGCCAATGGCCAGAACAAACCTTCCGAACAGCTTTCCCGGGCTGAAATCGAAGCGCTTCCTGGCGGCAGCCGAAGCGCTGCACAAGAGCATCGCCGGGCCGCTCCTGGCGTACCACAGGGAGCTGCCAAGCTCTACCTGAGGCCCATGGACCCCTGTTGAAGTCGATTGAGACGGTCACCTGCCAGCAGGCGCAGTTCATCCGCTGGAACGGGACAGGACCGGCACAGCCCCGGAGAAGCCTCCGGGCTGGTTCTCCTCGCGCAACTCTCGCGCCGCATCACCTCTAAGAGCAGTTCGAAGACGCTTTCGATTTCGCCGTTGATTTGGTCGGCAGGGATGCCAGGCTTCTCGGCCGCTGTCATCAATCGGTCTGCTAAGTCGCTGGCGGCGATCGGATCGCCCCGCGTCACAATCGCGGCGCGGAGGGGTTTTATTAGCTCCCCCTCATCTTGACGCCGGCGCCGGCTGCTCCAAAGTCTTGGGCATGGCTCGGGGAAGTATCAAAGTTGGCGACGAGGTCGCAGTCACGGCGATTGTGCGCGGCCGGGTGACGCCCGATCGCATGAGCGTGACGATCCCCTCCTACGACTTCCCGCATTCTGTTGTCGATTCGACTTGGAAGGCTGTGATTGGCCAGCATATGGAATTGATCGGCCCTGTCACACGCATCGACGGGGACAAGGTAACCGTCAGCCTCCGGCCATTGGTGACTGTCGACGCCGAGCACGTGCGCCTGGTCGAAAGCAACGTGGCGCTTCCGCGAGCGCGAAAAAGGCCGCTCGTTGACAAAGTTTAACTTGCCTGCCCACCCAAGGAACGGCCAGTGAAACTTTCCCCATCACATCGGCTCTGGTCGCCTCCCGCTAGCTGCCGGCGCGTTGCGATATCGGCGCAGTAGACGGGTCGGCATTTTCCGAACTTTCCGACATCTCGTCGCGATGACGTTGGCGAAGGCGCTTCAGCAGTTCGCGTGAGGCTTGGATCGCCCTGCGCGATTGATCCATGTTCTGGCGAAACGTGGCGCGTTCCTCCATGGACTTCTGCCACTTCAGCAAGGTAGCCGTAGTCGCAGTGGCCGCTTGAGCGATATCTATGGGCGTTGCAACCATCGCATCCTCCCAAAAAAGGCAATGGTAAACGCAATCTTTATAGGCCCGACGAAACCCTTTTTTCAATCAAAAACGACCGTACAGATTCATACACCAAATGGTATTCGTCGGGGCGCTCGACGGCGGCTTCGTCGACCTCGGCCTCCATCTCGTCGTTGACGGTTTTGGTCTTGCCAAAACCGTCCATCGCCACACCGTCAAGCCCTGCAGCCAGCTGGCACCTCACGCTCCTTGCCATCCTTGCGCGCTTGGGCGCCGTACATCCAAGCGTAGGTGGCGCGTTCCTGATCTTTCTTAGGCATGGCCATTTGCATCATCCTCCCGGAAATCCAGCAGCCTTGCGTGCCCCAGCTTCTCTTCGCCTTTGAGGGTCTTGACCCAGCCAACCAGTCCGGGCTTCAGCCACTCGGCCTTGTCCTTTTTATGCCCCTTCGGGACCGGGCCGCCAACCTTGCCCTGGACACGATCCCAAAGCGCTTGCCGCTCATCGGCACTGAAGTTGACGAGTGCGCCGCCTTTATAGAGGCCCTTTTCAGCGATGATCACCTGGGTAGCTTTGCCGCGCTCGCGCTGTGCACCGATGATTTGCATTTCCTTTTCCTCAAAGCACTTGATCTTGCGCCAAGCGCTCGTTTGCCGCTGCGATATGGGCTGCCCTTGAGCTTCGAGACCATGTCTTCTAGCCCGTCTCGTCGACCAGGTGGTAGACGGCGTCACCAGTGCGGCATCGCTCCGCTGAATTGAATGCGCCCGCCGGCAGGGATCATTTCGTGCAGGATCTCGCCGCGATCTTCGGTCGGCATCCCGCGCAGGTCATGATGCGTGGAACCCTGCCGGTTGCTGACCGTTCTCCGTCAATGGAAGCCCCGAACCAACAGAGCCAAACGATCCTCGTGGTTGACGGCGACGTCATCGCCCGATGCGTCATCGCGGACTATCTCCGCCACTGTGGCTACAGGGTGATTGAGGCCCATTTCGCACGTGAGGCGCAACAAGCGTTGAACTATGCGGAGTTCGGTGTGG
Source organism: Mesorhizobium sp. M0772 (assembly GCF_040320135.1). Lineage (NCBI taxonomy): Bacteria > Pseudomonadati > Pseudomonadota > Alphaproteobacteria > Hyphomicrobiales > Phyllobacteriaceae > Mesorhizobium > Mesorhizobium sp. M0772. Next base: position 11,681 of record NZ_JAMYPB010000029.1, read on the forward strand.
ACACCGTCTTGTGTGACGTTGACCTGCCGGGCAACATGAACGGGTTCCAATTGTCGAAGTGGGTTCGCGAGAACAAGCCCGAGGTCAAAATAGTGCTTTCTGCCGCAGTAGAACGAACTGCGATCGCGGCGGGCGACCTTTGTCAGGAAGGCCCGCACCTTGCGAAGCCGTATGAGCCGGCCAACGTAGTGGACCATATCAGGCGACTGCAGCGTGTTTGGAGCTTACGATCCAGGAACCCTGGTGCAAAGCGCAATTGATCTCTGTCAGACGCCGAGAGGCTCGTCTGCATACCAATGGTGATTGGCCCTGCGAACTGGACGCCGCTCAGAGGAAGAACGGCGTATAAGCCGCAGTCCTGCGTGCGGCCGCAACAGTGGACGGTTGTCGCGCGCAGGACGGAGGAAATTCGCCCTCCTGCCGCGGGCGGTGAACGGGATACCGTAGGAGCGTCAGCATAGCGCCGGCCACAGGACGGGACGCGGCACCGACTGTCCCCGCCCGGTAGTCCGCATGTTTTGGTCGAAGCCGACCGGCTGAGATCGTACGCATTTTGGTTCTCGACGGTACGGCCGCTGATCGGCGATGATGCGAGGACCGAGTTGCCTGGAAGAAATCGATCTGGTCTTGCACCTTTTTTGCTTCCTCATTCGCGGGATAGCTTGTGATTTTCCAGCCTGACAGACTCTCCCCTGTCTATAAGAAATTCCCTACGCATGAGCGCACGTCCAACACAGTGCGGGCTCCAATGCTCACCGGCTGCGCGAGAATGGTAACCACCTACCTTGAGGGGAGCGCCACGTGCGTAATCAACGATGCAGGCGCTGCCAACCTCGGCATCCCCGGCAGTAGCAGGCTTATAAATGAATATGTCGTTGATCAACGCTATCGGCGCAGCCGCCGGGAGACGGACAGACCGCGTTTCAGCTAGCTAGGGTATCGATGTTCCAGGCTAAAGGCATTGGCATGTCCGAATTAGAAAAAAGACCTGAATCCCGTAAAGCAGCAACAAAATGCCGAAAGCTATCCAGAAGCCGGGTCGCGTAAGCAATGCCAGATCTTTTCTTAGCTGCTCCATTCACATCAACTAACATGGCCAAGCGTCGTTCCCGTCCGCTGGGGACAAATTTCAACTGAGCTGATAGGCTTCGTCGCATAGTGCCGCGCCACTGCGGATCGAGACACCTCAGCGCCCCGCGTGAGCACGCGCAACTCGATCGGAGGCGCAAGGAGAAAGTTCGGAACGGTTCCAAGAACCCCAAGCAAATTGAGCGCCGCAGCGGACGATAAGGTTCACGCATATCCCGGCGAACATCCGCACAGCAATGGTCAATATCAACGGCAGAAGGGCGTCCGAAAAGAAACTCATCTCTGCGTCACCGCCTCATCGAGAGTCACCGCTGCGGCATCCTGAATACAGGTCGGCGACCCGAAGAGCATGCATTGCGCAAGATTTTCCAGATGAACTGATGCCGAGACCGGCCCAAGCGTCCACCCTAGCCTCCAGCCGGTCATTGCATGAGACTTCGACAGGCTGTTCACAATTATCGTCCGCTCTCTCATTCCGGGACTGAATGCTATTGAGAGGAACTCGCCGTCGAACACTGTGCTGCGGTAAACCTCATCGCTGATGATCCACAGATTGTGCCGCTCGGCAAATGTGGCAATGGTTTCCAGATCCTCCTTGCCGAACACATATCCGCCGGGATTGTTTGGGGAGTTCAGCAAGATCGCCCGCGTTCGATCTCCTACCGCTGAACGGAGAATATCCTCGGATGCCTTCCGCCGCGCATTTTGCAGCGATAGTTTGACGGATCGGACCACTGCTCCATCGGCGCGTATTGCCGCTTCGTATGTAGATACCAAGGCTCAAGGCAAAGCACCTCGTCGCCAGCTCCGGCAACGGAAGCTTAGTGTGATTGAGCGGCCAGGCGGCCGGTCCCAATTCGTTCGAATGATGCGCTTGCCTCGCCAATGTCGCATGGTGAGTCAGCCGGCAAACCAAAACACTCAACCGCCGGTTAGGCCCGGCCGCCTGATGCGCCCCACAAGAGGCTGTGCCGGGCCGTTCGTCGGGGCTTCTGCACCTGAGTTGTTAATGTGCCCAGGCAACACACCATTGACGCCAAGACGATGGCAAGAAGGGGAGCCGCGCAGTCCTCAAGAATAAGTCAGCAGGCACCTAGACCGATGTAGGGCCTTCCGATCGCAGCTCTCGGCTCCTCGCGGCGCCGGCGCCCTGGCATCGTTTGATTGAACGAAGACGCTGAGTTGAGCTCTCGATACAAAAGCATCTCAGTCCTCGTGCCTCAATGGTTCCGGGCATGCGGCTGCAGGGGATGAAGTCATGAAGTTCAGGGATTTGATCAGACGCGCCGAGGACAATGTGGAGAGGTCGTTCGACGATCTCGAAGCTGACTTGGCTAACGCTGTCGACCAGTGCCTCGATTTGGAGGATGTCGCCGACGTGCCAAACATGGCAGGCGAAAACAACGAACAGGATGACAGCGTACCAAGCGAGGACGGTGCCGGCGACGACGATGATAGCTCGCCGATACCAGCGCATCGGATGACCTCACATACGCAGAGCCGAATTGCTGCCGTGAGCTCGTTTAACGGCTTGTTCCACGATGCCAAGCTCCATTTCGAGGAGATCAACGCAAAAATCTCCGAAATTACAAGTACATGTCAACTGACGTTCGAGTTTTTTCACATCCTTCACGCGGACATTCTCCGTGCCAACGAACTGGAGTTGGCGAATCAAAATCTGATCGCAGATCAAAGGAACTTGTCGGAAACACTCAATGACCTGAACAGACGGTACTGTGAGCGTCAAGGCACCGTCGAGACATTGCAGCAGCGCCAGGCAAGCCTTGTTCAGGAGTGCGAAGTGCTCCGTGGCGCGTTGGCCGCGGCAAGGCTGGAGCTGGTCGAAGCGGCGAACACCACCACAAAGAACGAAGCGGAATTTGGCGACCTCACGAACATGCTTGCCGCCGCAAATGTCGAGGCCGACAGGCGCTCCCGAGAGAACAAACAGCTGCGTGAAAAGAATGTGAGCCTGTCTATTGACCTGGAAAAGGCCATGAAGCGGGAGGAAGAGGCACGGCATAGGCTGGATGCCTTCTCCACGATCCATGCCAACGAAGCTGCGCGAAATTCCGAAATGCTGAGTGCGCTCGGCAAGAGCGAAAAAGAGGCAATCAAATTGCACACCTCACTCGAGGTTGCGCAGGCGAAGCTATGGGAGGTGACCGAAGCAGCCAGGATTATGCAGGCGGACATGGATGGCGAGCTTAAACGCTGCCAGGCTGAGAACCGAGGATTGCGCTCAGAAATTCAAAGTCTCCAATCGCGCTTCGAACTCGCCTCAAACGCAAACAACGAGGCCGCGGCCGAGATCGCCAGGCTCCAGCTACAATGGAGCGACGCCCTGGCCGAAAAACAGGTGACCGACGAAAGGTTGGCCGCACTCACCGAGGAGGCCGAAACCAACAAGGTGAACCTTTCGAAGATCGCCGCAGATTTTGCACAGCTGTCCATGCAGCAGGCGTCCGATCAGATTGAACTCGATGTGAGACGGCAGGAATGCGAGGACCTGCGGGTCGAAATTGCCTCGGTCAATGCTCGGGTCAGGGAATTGCTGCCCTACAAGAGGTCGCATGGAAGCGCGAACGCCTTGCCGCATACATCTGACGTGGCAAATGTAGCGGTGACTGCAGACCGAACGGTGCATGCCGCACGCCGTGTCCGCCGCAGGGCCCTCGCCGCGTCGTAGGAGCAAAGAACCTCTCCTCGTGAGGCAATTGCTCATCTCGATGATCGTGGAACGGTATGCGCTGTTTGTTGCGCAAAAGATGACAGGACACTAACGCTGTTGTCGGGGCAGGACTTGGTGAGGCGGCCAGGAAAATCCTGTTGGGGCATCCTTCTAGCCGGGACAATGTCCCAGACGAGCCTCGCGCGTCGGCCGCAGGCGTCACCCCTGTGGCATCACGTCGCCTACCCTAATATGTCAGCAAGCACGCCTGCCGTGTTCCCGCGGTCGACCGCTCACAGCCGCCATGTCATTCCCGGAAAGCCCTCGACATCTGGTCGGTAAGCGGCTTCAGCAGATAAGACCAGACGCTGTGTTCGTCCGTACTTATGTGAACCTCCGCTGGCATACCGGGTTTGAGCACTTTGGCATCGGTCAGACAGGTGGACTTGTCTTCGACATTGATGCGCGCCGAGAAATAAGAAAGCTGGCGCTGTTGATCTTTTATCAGGTCCGCCGAGATGCGCTTGACAGACCCTTGGCAGGCAGGCGTAGTGCCGGCGTCGAAAGCCGGAAACCGGATCGAGACCCGCTGACCTGGACGAACGTCATCTATGCGCGACGGCGCAATCAGCGCGTCGACGACAAGGTTGCCGGTGTCAGGGACAATCATCATCAGAACTTCGCCCGCGGCAATCACGCCGCCGATCGTGTGAATGGAAGATTCCTGTACCGTTCCCGATTGCGGAGCGCGGATGGTGGTTTTGGCCAGTTCGTCCTGTGCCACAACCTTGCGCTCGCTGAGTTCGGTTTGCTTGGCTTCCGTTTCACGAAGTTCGCTCGTCACGTCACTACGCCTTTGTTCATCGAGCTGAAGAATCTGCAATTCGGTCTCGCTGATCCGGGCCTGCGCCTCGGCAACTGCCGCCGCGAGGCGCCCTGATTCTCCGTGCGCCCGGGTGGCATCCAGTCTGATGTTGCTAAGTCGCTCTTTGGACACCAGTTTCTTTGTAAAAAGCGCCTGTACATCGACAAGATCGCCATCCAGCAGGACCACGGATTGTTCTTCCGCGGTCTGTTGCGCCTTGAGGCCCTCAACTTGGCGTTCGAGTTGCTTTGAGCGGCTTTGCAACTGTGCCTTCTGCCCCTTGAGGGCCGTAGCGCGGCTGTCGAACAGCGTGCGCTCACCGTTCACCAGCGCAGCCAGCTCCGGCTCGCCCATTCGCGCTTGAAGGCTGAACGGAAGCTGCATCTCCGACAGGCCTTGCCGCTCTGCCTCCAGCCGCACAAGCCGAACCGTTGCCCGATCAAGATCCTTGCTAATTATCTGCAGATTGGCCCGTGTCAGCGTGTCGTCCAATCGTGCCATCACATCGCCGGCCCGTACATGATCCCCATCTTGCGCGAAGATGCCCCCTATCGTGCCGCCCGTCAGATGCTGGACCTTCTTTATGTTGCTCTCGATCACCACGGTCGCCGGCGCAATTACCGCGCCAGCAATCTTGGTCAGTCCGAGCCAGAGCCCGCCGCCGGCAAGCAACATAACCGTGACCGCCGCACCCAGGATCAGGTTGGCCCCGATTCCATCGCGCGTGCCCGAAATCATCGCGTTGCGCCGGCTCCCATTGCCGATCGGGGACGATGGAGCCATCGTCGCCTCAGACAAAAAAATATTCCTCATGCGTGACCGCTCACCCCTTTGTGCATCGCGACGGCCGCTGCCGGGCGTTCAACAGGCGCAGCAAAGGGGCGGATGACGTTGGCCAGGACCTCCTCGCGTGAGCCGAAGGCGTGAAGCATCCCATTGGACATTACGAGTACCCTGTCGATGTTGGTAAGGGCAGAAGGACGGTGCGCAACTACGATGACGATGCCTCCACGTCTGCGCACTGCCAGGATCGCGCCGGCCAAGGCGGTATCGCCATCGACGTCCAGATTTGAATTCGGCTCGTCCAGAACGACGAGAAACGGATCGCCGTAAAGTGCCCTGGCAAGCCCTACGAGTTGCCGCTGTCCAGCCGACAAGGCTGTTCCTCCCTCGCCCATGCGTGTTTGAAAACCGTTCGGCAATCGCAGGATCATTTTGTCGACGCCCGCTGCCTTGGCAGCAGCAAGCACGCCCTTGGCGTCGCCCTTCCCGCCAAATCGCGAAATGTTATCGGCAACCGTTCCATCAAACAGTTCGACGTCCTGGGGCAGGTAGCCAATATGTGCGCCAAGATGTTCTTGGTCCCATTGGTCAAGCGAGGCGTCGTCCAGCCTCACCGTGCCGCGAAGTGGCTGCCAGACGCCCACCAGCGCGCGCACAAGCGTGCTTTTGCCAGAACCGCTCGGGCCGAGAACGGCCATTCCCGTCCCTGCGGCCAGGCGGAAGCTGACATTGGCTACCGTCGGTTTTTGCTGGCCCGGTGGCGCTATGGTCAGGTCCTCGACCGCAAGCTCCGCTTGGGGGCGCGGAAGTTCCATATGTTCGTCCCGGTCAGGAAAAGCGGCCAGGGCCGTTGCCAGTTGCGAATAGCTTTGCCGGAACGCGGCGAAGCCTCGCCAGTTCGCGATAGCGGCGTCAACAGGAGCCAATGAGCGGCCCAGCAAGATGGAGGATGCGATGATCACGCCTGGCGAGGCTTCGCCTCCTATCACCAGGTAGGCACCCAGTCCAAGAACGCAGGACTGCAAGGCCAAACGCAGTGCCCTAGAGAGTGCCCCGGTGGCGCCGACGACGTCGGAAAGCCTCTCTTGGTGCCGCAGATATGCGTTATTGATCTCGCCCCAGCGGTGGGCAAGCCGTGCGGAAAGGCCCATCGCGCGTACGACTTCCGCGTTGCGGCGTCCGGATTCGGCGAGATTGCGTTGCGACACCAGCGTCTCGGACGCGCGTGTCACCGATGTGCGGCCAAGAACTTCCGCCATGACCGTGAGCAGCACGACAATGATCGCACCGCTTGTGGACAACAGACCGAGCGCAGGATGCAGGAAATAGATGATCAGCAGGTAAAATGGAATCCACGGAGCGTCGAATATAACAGTCGGCCCCATTCCGGAAAGGAAGCCGCGTAACTGATCGAGATCACGGAGGGGCTGTATCCGGTTCGCATCCTGCCCGCCAATGAGCGGCAAGGACAGCGAGAGGCCGAACACCCTCTGCTTCAAATTCCTATGGACACGATTGCCCACTCGAACCAGCAGGCGCAGGCGCACGAAATCCAGCAGCCCAAAGACCGCGTAAAGACCCAGCATTCCGATCGTGAACCCGACGAGCGTCGGAACGCTCTGCGAAGGTAAAACGCGATCGTAAATTTGCAGCATATAGACCGAGCCGGTCAGGGCGAGAAGGTTTATGACTGCCGAGAAGACGCCGACGCCTACCAGGCCAGGCACGGTCCCAAGCATTGCGCCTCGCAGATCCGACGAACTCCTTCCACCAGGGTTCATAGGTTTCGACCTCCCGTGAGAGATCGTTGCGCAAGCTCACTGGCCCCACTGGGCACCGACAATCTCTTGCTGTTCAGGAGCGTATCCCCTTAGCCTTCTAATATTACGCCCCACTAACATGATTGGACTTTAGTCAAAATGTAGCAAAATCGTGGCGCTGACCCGAGAAACCCGGAACCCACATGTTAAATCGGGGGAAAACTGCCGTTCCACCGTATTTAGACGGGCTTCATGCCGGGCGAGCCACCCCAAGAAAACCGCTGCCTGCCGTTTTCGGGGCTTTCTCGGGATTTAGCGCTTCCTCGCAACAACCAGGAAGTGTTGCGCCAGCTGGCCAGGAACGCGAAGCCTTCTGCAGGCCTTCTCGACAGGCTGCATCATCATTTCACAAAACCCTGGCAACAGGTTTCCCGGCCGAGGCAGGTAACCGTACGGTATCGTCTGCTCGACGGCGAATCCCGAGGCAGTCAGGAGGGCCTTGAACCTCGCTGCGCTCAGCGTGTTGCGAATGGTGCGTCGAGACACTCGATTGAGCAGCCGGCACGCCAGGCCGACGGGCGACGTCGCATTCATGTGAACGTTGCACACAAGCCGCCCGCCATCTTTAAGGTGCTCATTGATCGCTTTCAGTGCATGCCATTTCAGTTCATCCTCTGCGTTCAGGAAAAAACGAAATGCGGTTACCACATCGAACGTCATACCCAACTGCTCCCTTGTCACGTCGACGTGACGCAAACTCACATTGGGCGGTACTTGAGCGCTGTCGAGCATAGTTCTGGAAACGTCGGCGCCAACCACCTCGCTGAAGAGGCCGGCGGCTACCTCGGCGATGCGGCCTGTTCCGCATGCGAAATCAAGGCAGTTTCGGCTCGCTCCGCTCAAGGGGCGAAGAACGTCGAGGATCAGGGGCTTTTCGATGTTCTCCCAAAGCGCGCCATAATAGCCGGAACTGTGCGTTTTGTTGTAATGTAGGCCGTAGCCGGGCGCGCAATGGCTGGTCCTGTAGCCGTCCGACACGAAGCCGCCCTGCGCATTGCTCTCCTTGCTAGACGTAAATTCCTGCCAATTTCCGGACTCACCGGCGCGCGACCTGGACCGCACAATTCGCGCTGACGGCATATGGAAAGCATAACTTGACGACTGCGTCACCTGATCCGCGTTCGTTGAGGGTGTCAGGGTCGCTCCCTGGTTGAAAATGCGCCTCACCTTGGATCTCCGTTCAGTTGGGTTCGCCCCCCCCGATAGAACAGTAAGCTCCGCACGGACTGCGGCTGACGCCCTATTGGACTGCCACACTTTGCAGTTCACTGCTGAATCTGGCTTCGACAGTATCCCCCGGCAGCACAATCGCATCTTCGTCAACCAACAGCTTGCGCCATTCATTGCCGATCTTGCGTACGATGGTCACCTGGGCCCGTACCGTTTCGCCGGCAATCGGCAATGGCTGTGTGGATGCTCCGGTCGGCTGCAGCTTCTCGCTGGCGGCATGGAGCCTGGCGGTGACATCCGCCAGCCGGGCGTTGGTGTCCTTCAGATCCGTCAGCAGGCCAATCCTCCTTTGATTGTCGTTGCGTTCGTGCTGTCTGACAAAGTCCTCCTGCTGGCGCCGCGCCCTCATCAGTTCGACCGAGGTTTGAAGCGCGCCGCTTGAAGATAAAAGCAACGCGCGCCTGACATCCGCGAGCCGGGTGTTGGTCAGATTGCCTGCATCGAATGCCTTCGTCACTCGCGCCAAATCTTGCTCATCCGCCTTCACGCTCTCGCCCTCGACTCGTTCGCGTTTCTGCAAAACGCCAATTTGCTCGGCAGCGTCCGTCCGGCCCTTCTCCAGAAAATCCTGTTCCTGCCGGAAATCACTCAGCGCAACCTTCAGCGCCTCTGCTTCAGCCTGTGCCATCGCGGCTACAACGCTCGGCGAAAGAGGTGATCCCTGTGGTGTCTTCTTGTCGAAATCCGCCTGGCCCTGAAGCTCGGCGCGAATGCGGGCGGCGTGAAGGTATTCTTTCGTGTAATCTCCCCAGAGCATTTCGTAATCGCGCTTGAGATCAACCGGATCAGGCCCGGCCTGGCCTGCCCGTGATCGCAAAAGACTGAAGCCGCCGGAAACGGCCAGCGCCTGCCGTACAGTCATGAGCGGACGGTAGACCTGTTGTCCCGGGGTGAGCACATCGCCCGTTACATAGATCGGGCGATAGTCCGCTATGATCGCTGTGACATCGTCGGGCTCGACAGTAACTGTCTGCTCCCGCCCATCAGTCAGACGCACGTGAAAAATCTTGCTTGGCAAGACCTCTTGCATGCGCCTTTGCAGTTGGGACGCCGTCAGGCCTGCGACCATGATCATTCCAGCCTCCGGAAGGGCGATATTGCCATCCATCTGGACTACGGCGCGCTGCGTCCGATCAGGGATCGGCGCTATTCCTATCTCGACCGTATCGCCAGGTGAGAGTTGATAGGGCTCGACCTCGCCTGCGCAAGCCATCGAGGTTAGCGACATCATCACGACTGCGCCAAGAACGTATCGTCTACTGAAGGTCATTTGCGACAATCTCCTTCCGGTCGAACACCGGCTTCAAAGGCCATTCAACACGACTAACGAAATCGTATACCGGGCCACCGGGCACGCCCCAGTTGCTGGACCAGACCACCTGGGAGCCGTCCGGAGAGGGAGAGGCATGCGTCTCGCTCCAGTAGTCGAAGGGCGCGTTGTGCGTGTCTGCGACACGGCGGACCTCTCCACTGCCGTCTAGACGCAGCGCAATGACTTGCTGAGCGTAAGGCGCCCAATCCGGGTGCTGCGATAGTTCGGCTGGCGTGCCGCCATAACTCAGAAACACCCAGCCGGGCCTGCCGAGCGACCTGAGTGACGTATGCATGGCCTCGCCATATTTCATCAGCGAGGTAGCCTTGCCATCAGCCAAGCGGCGCTTGATCACCTGATATTTGTCAGGATCCGATTTGCTGATCCCGACATAGATTTCGCTTCCGTCGGAATCGACCGTCATGTCGCCATGGCCCGGTCGATGGTGCTCCATCCACTTCTGGCGCAATATGCCGTCGATGGAGAAGACGAAACTCGCTTCGATTCCGTCCGGTAATTGCTGGGAACACACTATGTTGATTCCGAGTGGTGAGATCGAGCAGGAGCCGGTCGTTCCCGGGAATTCGGCAAGATCGATATCCGGGAATTTCCGCCGTTGCTTGAGATCGTAGCCAAAAACCACCGCTCGGCCGTCATTGTTCGTTGCACGCACCGCAATCCGGCTGCCGTCGCGGCTCGGATTGCCTTTGTTGGGTCCAAATTTGAGGTTGGAGTACGCTCCGGAGGCGAACACGACGTCCTCATGATCGGTACGTGGGGCCCATGTCGCAATCTGCCGGCCCCCGACGCAGATCATCAACTCGGGATCAGTGGGATGCCATTCGCATTCGGTCGCGCGGTTGCGGTGGAACAAAGGCAAGTAGGTTTGTCCGTCGAGAAAGCACAGGCCACCGCAGCCATTGGCGATCAGGAGCAGGCTCTGGTCGGCATTCCAAGCCTGTGCGCTTGAGTAACGGTGGGTGCAGTACTTCTTCCCGCATACACCCGCCCGGCCGAGAACGCCCGGTCTGGTGATCCGTGCGAAAACCATCCCAGACCAAGGATCCCTTGTTTGGCGCACATAGCCCGGCAGGTTGTTCACGACCGCTGTGGCCGCCACCTCCGCTGCCTTGCTTTGACGGCCGCCGGCAACGTAGATGTTGGGAGATATGGCACCGGCAGCCAGCAACAGCGCCAACGCATGACGGCCGCCCAGGGTCATGTCATGTAACCCACTTCGCGCCGTACCCGGCCTTCACTAAGGCGCTCGCGCCACCACGTGATTGTTCGCTCCAGCCCATCGCGCAGGCTGGTCTGTGTCCGCCATCCAGTCTCACGTTCAAAGCGCGAGGAGTCGGCGAGCAAGGCGCGAACTTCGGAATTTTGCGGCCTCAGGCGGCTTTCATCACGACGGACCGGCTTTTTGCAATCGGTCAACTCAAGAACAATGGCCAATACGTCCGAGACGGTCGCAGCGCGTTGGCTGCCAGCGTTGTAGGCGTGGCCGAACTCGAGCTGGGCGAGACCTGCGGTCAGGAACGCTGTCGCGGTGTCTTCGACATAGGTCAGGTCGCGGATCGGGCTGGTATCCCCTACCATGATTGCAGGACATTTCGGGTCGAGGACCTGCCGGATAATGGTCGGCACGATGGCGCGTTCACTCTGGCGCGGGCCATACGTGTTGAAGGGTCGCATGATGACCACAGGGACATCGAACGACCTGGCGTAAGACTCCGCCATCATGTCGGCGCCGATTTTGGATGCCGAATATGGTGACTGTCCCTGCAGGGGGTGTGTTTCGCCGATCGGCATGGTTTGGGCAGTTCCGTAGACCTCGCTCGTGGAGGTATGGATCACCCGCTCCGTCTCCCATAGGCGCGCCGCTTCGAGGACGTTCACCGTGCCCAGGATGTTGGTTTCCACATAGGACTGGGCAGCGGCGTAGGAATATGGAATCGCAATAAGCGCCGCCAGATGAAAAACCGCGACTTGGCCGCGCATGATCCGGTTAAGGAACGCACTGTCGCGGACGTCACCACGGACGAGCCTCAACTGGCTGCGGATGGTGTCCGGCAGATCGTCTAGCCATCCATGGCTGTCGAAGGAATTGTAAAGGGCAAGGGCTGTGACATCTGCCCCGTTGCGAACAAGCGCCTCCGTGACATGCGAACCGATGAATCCGTCCGCGCCGGTCACCAGGACTTTCTTTCCATTGTAGCTCATCACTGCGCATTCCCTTGGCTGTTTGGAACGCTTCCCTTGGATATTCAAACGTCGATCGGCGGTACCGGAACCCAACCGACCACTGCCAGCACTCCCCGCACCATCCACGCGAGGTCGGAGACGATGGTGCGTCGCGGATAATATGAGAGGTCCAGTGTTGCCTTGGCGGGGAACATGACTTCCCGGTAGAACACGATCGGATCTACGGATTGGGGGAAGTAATGCGCTTCGTGCCGAAAAACGACCTGGGCTGGTCCCAGCAGGCCTGGCTTGTATTGCAGCACGGCCCTAAGCTCGCCCCGGAAACAATCGGCGAAAGCCAGGCTCTCGGGCCGTGGGCCGACGATCGCCATTTCGCCTTTGAGGACATTCCACAGCTGCGGTAGTTCGTCCAGCTTCGTCGCTGCGAGAAAGCGGCCAACGGTGGTCATGCGTGTATCGCCCACGACCGTCAGCGCAAGGCCTTGAGAGCCGCAGTTCACACCGAATTTGCGAAATTTGTACATGCGGAAGGTTCGGCCGCCGGCCCCGATGCGGGTCTGAGCGAACAAGATCGAGCCACCGCCCTCGAGCAGAAGCGCTCCGGCGATCAGCAGCATCAATGGCGCCAATGCGACGGTAGCGATGCCCGCCACCGCAAGATCGATTGCGCGTCTCGCAAAGCCGTGATCAGGATTTGGAACGAACATCCGGTGAAAGGCAGGGTCTAACGCATTCATGCAGCAGTTCCTCTTTGGGCGCCTGCTTTGAGCGCGCCTGTTTTGAGCGCGGCTGCCAGGGCAGCCACGACTGATTCGGCGGCGGCGGAAGTGATCTGGGGGTGCAGCGGAATTGTGAGCTCTCGCTCAGCGAAATCCTCTGTTCGGGGCAAACTCACGCCGGGAAAGCGCTCGCGGTAGAACGTCATTTGGTGCACCGGCGGGTAGTGGATGGTGGTCTGTATGCCCTGTGTCCGCAGCTCGTCGATGACATCCTGCCGGCTCGCGTAGCGCGGCAGGACGATCGGCATGATGTGGTAAGCCGACGTCCGGGGTTCGCTAAATGGAATGACAATGGCTGGGCAACGGTCCGCGATCAGGCGTCGGTACAAGACAGCTATGATACGCCTGATTTCGTTCCACTCTTGCAGGTTCTGCAACTGAACCAGCCCTATTGCCGCTCGCATCTCGTCCATTCGGTAGTTGAACCCGAGCATCGTGACATCATATTGCGGCGTACGACTGTTCAGCCGCTGATGTGTCCCCGTGGTCATTCCGTGCCCGCGGGCCAGGCGAACCCTGTCGAGCAGATCGGGGTCACGTGCGATCACGGCGCCCCCTTCGGCCGTTGTCATGTTCTTGTTGCCATAGAAGCTGAACGCGGCCGCGGCGCCGAAGGTCCCGACTTCCCTAAGCCCGGGCGCGTGCGCAGCGTCCTCGATGATATGCAGCCCGCGAAGCCGGGCGAACCGCTGCCATTGTTCCCGATCGGGGAGATACCCGGCGAAGTGAACGAGAATGACCGCTTTCGTGCGCGTCGTGCACCGCGCTTCGGCTTCCGCAACCGAGATCAACGGCACGTCGACGGACTCGATATCGACGAAGACCGGCGTCGCCCCTACATACAGCACCGCATTCGCCGTCGCCACGAACGTCAGCGAAGGAACCAGTACTTCGTCGCCAGGGCCGATGCCCAAAGCATGGAGGAGAAGATGGAGCGCTGCGGTGCAGGAACCAACCGCAACGCAATCTCGCGCGCCATGCATGCCGGCAAAGGCCTGTTCGAACTCTCGTACCCTGTCCCCCATCGTAAGCCAGCCGCTATCAATCACCTGCGACAGGGCTGCCTTCTCTGGCACGCCTAGGATCGGGGCGCTCACCAAGAGCATCTTGACCTCCTGAAAGCCTTGTTAGTGGCTAGACCTCTGCATCAGACTTTCATGCGGCTGCAGCGGCAGCCGCGACCTCGATTGAGGACGACTGATCTTCCCAGGGAATTGCCTGTGCATTCTGGAAGTCATCGACACGACCGATGTCGAGCCAAAGACCGTCATGCTTGTAAACATGCACGGTCGTGCCGCCCTGCATCATCTGCAGCATCAGGTCATCGAACCCAAATGGGATCCCGGACGGAATGAACCGCAGGACATCTGGGTTCATGCAGTAAATCCCCATGCTGACGAGATGGGAAAGCGTCGGCTTTTCCCGGAAGAGCTGGACGGTATTGTCGACCTCGTCGATGACCCCGAAGTCCATCTTGATATGACGGCACGCCGTGGCAATCGTAACGGGATCCCTATGCAAGCGGTGCGCGGCTACAAACCGGCTCAGGCTTAGATCTGTGAGGACATCGCCGTTCAGAACGACAAATGTTTCGTTCAGTTCATCCCTAATCAGAGAGAGAGGTCCGACGGTGCCGAGTGGCTCCATTTCCTGGGTATATTTGATCTTCAAGTTCCATTGCGATCCGTCGCCGCAGACGCTACGGATCAAATGCCCTAGATACCCTGTCGTAATATACACGTCTTCAATGCCGTTGCGCCGCAGCCACTTCAAAAGCAACTCAAGAACAGGCCGGGCCCCTATCGGCATTAATGGTTTCGGCAGGACCGATGTAAACGGTCGAAGGCGCGTACCCATCCCACCACATTGAATCACCGCTTTCATTCGATCCTCCTGATCTGCAGTTGGCTTTGTTCGGGATCGGTGTTCCATTGTCCGGCCAGGGCACACCCTCAAATCCGGCCAAACCTCGGCGGCAATCCGAACATCATATGCGAAAAGGTATGTGACAGCCGGGGCGGCTGTCGTCGTGCATTCGAATGGTAGGGATTCAAAACGTTCAAGGTATTAGATGGCCACGAGATCAACAGCCGATAGAAGCGCGATTGGGCACTGATCATGACGGCGATAAACGAAAGCAGTTGCTTTCAAAAAAGCTGCGATCCGCCCGGGGCCGGGCCGGCCTACAGGTCCAGCGACAGCGGGTGGCGACATAACAGAAATGGTCCTGAACAGCTGGCTTTGGACCCACAAATGGGGAACCGGCATCGTTTTGCGGACAGGCACCGCACGCCAGGGTTAAAAATCTATGGATGAGCTTCGCAATTTAGTATTATATTAGACGTTCTGGATGTGCGTGGATGGGACGCTGCGGACATCACTGTGATGCGTTGACCAGTGGATGGCCGCCATTTTAGGACCACCACGGATTGTCGATCATAGGCGAATGGGAGGTTCCAGCGGGTTTTCTCGTCGGGAACCGAGTAACGCGTTGGGGTAGTTGCATGGCTCGGATCGTCATTGCCGACGATCACGGCTTATATCGGCGTGGTCTCCGGCTGGCACTCATGGCTGGAATTCCAAGCGCCGAAATATTCGAAGCTTCGTGTTTCGATGCCGCGGTCAATCTTCTAGAGGAGCAGGCGTCCATCGATCTTGCGATCCTCGATCTGAACATGCCTGGGCTGTTCCATCAGGAAGTGCTCAGCGACTTTATGGCTGCCTATCCTGACACTCGCTTTGCGATCGTTTCCGGGGATGATTCCCGCTCGGAGATACTGACCGCGCTTTCGATCGGACTTCACGGGTATATCGTCAAATCGCAGAGCGACGAAGAAGTCGTGCTGGCTGTAAACGAAATCCTCGCTGGCCGGATCTATGTGCCATCTCTCCTATCTCGAACGTCTGCCGACCAGAGATCGCATGCCCCCCCACCTCCGGTACAAAATGCCAGCCGCCGGCACGAGGGCTCGGGCGACGTCGCTAGGCTGACATCTAGACAGAAGGACGTCCTCAAGCTGATGGCAGAGGGGTACTCGAATAAGGAGATTGCCCGCAATCTGGACATTGCCGAGGCGACAACGAAAATCCATGCCGCAGCCGTGCTGCGTGAGCTTGGGGTTAGAAACCGTACCGAAGCAGCTGTGTTGCTCCAAAGCTGGCTGACGAGACAGGCGAGTTGACGTATGCCCCTCGAACCGGCCCGAGTTTGCTTGCAGGAAATCGCAGCAAAGGGCCCACACCATCCGTTAATTGGCCAATTCGGCTTCGACTTGGAGGGGCTCTATTGCAATCCAGATTCCTCAATTTCTTTGCGCGATACACGCAGCGAATATCGAAGGCCATCTTCGGTTATTTCCATATTCGGGGAATGACCGACAAGCGGGGTGCTGTCCACACCGATTATCAGTGACCCGAACCCGCGGCGTACGACTTTTGAACTCTTCCGTCGGCCCGATTCCACCCAATCGAACACGAGGTCGTCACCTTCGTCCTCGGATGCAAATCGCCACCTAACTTCGACCCTGCCATTCGGGTCACCCAGCGCACCATGTTTCACCGAGTTTGTCGTCAACTCGTGAAGGATCATCGCCAAGCCCTCGGCGGCGCCGCTTGGCACAGTGAGGGAAGGTCCACTGATCGTTATGTCGCGTGTCTCCTTGAAGCGCTGCAATTCCCGGTCCACGAGCTCATGGAGCATCCCTGACAGGTTGGCGTGACGAGAAAGGATGCGATGGGTCGCCTCCAGCGTTCGAATCCAATCGATCAACATCTCCTTGTATTTGGCAACGTCATTGTCGGGAATATCGATCATGTTGACCAGAGCTCTGATCACTGGAAACACATTGCTGAACCGATGGCGCTCTTCGCGCATTATGCGCTCGCGTCTCTTTACGGCGGCGCGAAGCAAAGTTGTTTGTCGACGTTCGGTCAGATCCGCCGCCACCCCGATGCGCATTTTGCGGTCGCCGTGCTCTTCCTGCCGTCCACGCAAAGCAATCCAGCGTGTGTGACCATCCACTTGCCGGACACGGATCTCGACGTCATAGTTCAATGCCGATGAAGGCTTTGCCGAGGCGGACAGCTTCGGCCAGTCGACGGGATGGATTACAGCCGAGAGTTCTTCCAAGCGGCGGACTGGGGCCGGAGGCAGACCAAGAATGTCCCAGAACTTGCTCGAGCCGGCGACTGTCCCATCGTCAATGTCTATTTGCCATGTTCCCAGGCGCCCGGCAGACACGGCGAGATCAAGCCATTCCTTCTGAGCCCGAAGGGCCTCGCGTGCCGCTTGTCGCTCGGAAATATCGTCAACCACCACGAATACGCTCTCATTTGGCGCCTCGTCCGGCCGCGACGAAGACAGGGCCAGGTGAGCCCAGAATGCCGTGCCATCCTTGCGCAAAACGCGGATATCCGTCGCAGACGCGGTCCCATTGCCCAAATCTTCCAAAAGTTTCCGCACAGTACCTCGATCGTCGGGGACAATGAGTTCCTGCAACTCGAGTTGGGCAAGTTCCTTGTGCGCGTAGCCGGTCATCTCCAAAAGCCGTCTGTTCGACTGCAGCAGTTCGCCATGGCGATTGGTATTAGCAAAGCCCAAGGCGGCAGCGTCGATGGCAGCGAGCCTCGCTTCTGCCACCCTGAGCGCACCGTGCAGATCTTGTCGCAGGCGGTGGAACACAGCTGCGATCAGGCTACCCGAACCCAGGAGGAAGACGGCCCCGGTCCAGTCTCCACCAGTGAGGTGACCGTCCAGCAGGTGTCGCATCCACAAGCCGGCGACCGCCATCAGAAGCGTTGCTGCGATGGCAACAAAACGGCTCTCAAGATACACGATGACAACGGTTATGGGGATAAACGCAACAAGCGGCAACGGCTGGCCGCCATATACCGTACTTATCGCCTCGAATGCTATCGATGCTGCAAACACCAACAGCGAAGCTAGATGAGCCAACGTAGTGCTCGACACATTCGATTTGAGCCAGCGCAGGTCCGAACCCATGCGCAAAGACTACAACTTTCGGTCTAGTCCGTCGAGACTAGGCCGAAGGGGTGGCACCTAATCCCAATGCCCGATTGCCATGACTTTGCCGGCGAATAAAATCATGTGTCAGGAGCGCTCTTCAGAAAGGTATATCCAAAGAGACGCTGCGGAGAAACCATTCGCAGATTTCTCGCAGTATGTGGAAACTCAAGTTGAAGCAGCAACTTCAACCGATTTGATTTGCGTCAGTAGCAACGGGTTGGGTGGAAGCGATGACACTGATTGAAACGCGAAACGATACGCTCGCAGGCAGGCAATACATTGTATTGAACGATACCCGCCACGAACGGCCGATAAGCCTTGTGGACCGACCGGACGCAAGGGTCGGCGGATCTCGACGACGCAGCCTGGAATCCATCACCGGCATGCTTGATCGTATGGGTTGCGGCTATCTCGTCCTGGACCGAGACAAGAAAGTAATAGAATGGAACGCTGCCGCTCGGGACACCCTCGCACGCCAGGGCGAAGCAACTGATACAGCCGTCGAGCTTGCCGCCGGGTTGAGGCGGCTGGTCGCGAATGTTCCGGTCCACCTCCAGCCGGGCTCACTCTCATGGGTAGTGATCCACAGCAGAGGCGACAGGCCGGTGACCATGAACGAGACGGGCGTCGTTACACCGGACGGGACAACCGTCGTCGCATTGCTGGACCGGGATAACAAATCGGCGGCCAACCCTCGCACGTTGCAAAGGATGTTCGGTTTGACCAGCGCGGAAACGCAGTTGGCGCTACGCCTCGCCCATGGCGACGCGCCCCTGGAGATCGCCCGCAGTTGGCATCTCAGTCGCACGACTATCCGCTCTCAGCTTGCCTCACTGTTCGCCAAGACCGACACGAGGCGTCAGGCGGAACTAGTGGCTCTTTTGGGGCGCATTTCGGTTTTGCCATGAGAAATCGACTGCTGTCTGCATCCGCTTTGATTCAGACAGCGGCGGCCCGCATTGAGGGCGCTGTCGCGTAGATCACAAGGCCGGCGGCGCCATTTCCGATCGTTCAAGGCGCTGCCGAGATAGCGCAGAACGCGGAACCTGGAAACGGGAGTGACTTGCCATGGCCGAAGCAGATTCGAAGGTCAACAAGCTGGCGGATATCGTTCACGCGCTGCAGGATGGTGCTGCGTCGAACCTTACGCACACGGGGCCGATCATCGTCACGGGCGCCGCTGGGTTCATCGGATTTCATGTTGCGTCACGCCTTTTGCGGCTCGGCGCCGAGGTCATCGGCGTCGACAACTTCACGCCTTACTACGACCTGAAGCTGAAGGAGGCGCGATTTACACGGCTCTGCGCCGAGCCGAGGTTCACGCCGATGCGCTTCGACCTGGCGGACCGGTCGCTGGTGAAAGCGCTGTTCTGCGAATTCCAGCCATCGCACTTCGTGCATCTGGCCGCCCAAGCCGGGGTGCGTCATTCGCTCGTCGACCCGCATGCCTATGTGGAGTCAAACATAGTCGCATTTCTCAACGTTCTGGAGGGCTGCCGACACGCGGGCGTCAGCCATCTCGTTTATGCCTCGTCGAGCTCCGTATACGGCGCCAATCGACGCATACCCTTTTCTGAGCATCATGGTGCCAATCATCCGGTGAGCTTCTACGCCGCCACCAAGGCCGCCAACGAATGCATGGCGCATTCCTACAGCCATCTGTTCGGCTTGCCCGTAACCGGACTGCGCTTCTTCACCGTCTATGGTCCCTGGGGCAGGCCCGACATGGCAGTCTATACTTTCACCCATGCCATCGCCGAGGGCCGAACGATCGAAATCGCCAATGCCGGGCGCGTATGGCGGGATTTCACCTATATCGACGACATCGTAGAGGGGGTTGTTCGCGTGCTCGCCAAACCACCGTGTCAGGATCCCGGTTGGGACGGTCGCGCTGCCGATCCTGCCACCAGTTCGGCGCCATATAGGCTCTACAATATCGGCAATGATCGGCCGGAAGAAATCAACCATCTGATCGAGCTCATCGAGACGGCCCTTGGTCGCCGCGCCGTTCGCGTCAACGTACCTTTACCGCCAGGTGACGTCTTGGAAACCCGCGCCGACGTCAGGGACCTCCGACGCGCCGTTGGCTTCGCACCGGCGACAACACTGGAGGACGGCGTGCAACGTTTCGTGGAATGGTATCGGGAATTCCATGCACGCCCTGTTGGACAGGTGCGACCAGCTGGCCTTCCGGCAACGGCATAGTGAGCACAACGCCGCCGTTTCCTAGGTGTGGCAGGGTCGCGGCTCGCCTTCAATCTGTCTTGGGATACGCCGGCACTGGAAGGGACCCAAGCTGCCGTCCTGTGCCGTGCCCGACCCCCAAAAGGCGCCGCGCATAGCGGGTGAGCGGCTTCTCGAACAGACGGTGGGTGATAAATGCCACGCCCAGGGTTATCGCCAAGGCCGAACCGATGAAAGCCCACGGGCCGAGCACAAAGATCAAGCCTGTACGCCAGAAAATTATGCGCATGGCGCGGATCACGAATGGATGCATGAGGTAAAGAGCGTATGACGCATCGCCAACGCCAGCGGCCCACCTCGCCGCCAGGCTGTCATGCCTCAGTTTACCCGGCGGTGCCAGGGCAGCACTCCAAACTATTAGAGACGCCGGAATGCCATACACGACGGGGCGACCAAGGCCGGCCGAGATATCGGGAAACGCCGCCGCAAGCATCAGGGCACCCAGTCCCGTTGCGGCGACACAGGCCCTGATTGGGCCGGAAGGCCGCAGGCCCGAGGCGCAAGTGACCCCGATCATCGCGCCGAAAGCAAATTCCAGGATGATCGGATTGGTCCAGAAACCCCAGGGCTCTGGCAAAGGAGCCGCAAGAGCGCCCGAGAGCACCATCCCAACCAGGATCGTGAGCAGGACCGTAACTGCCCACCGCATGGGCAGCACGATCGTCGCCGTGAACAACACGTAAAACAGCATCTCATAATTGAGCGTCCAACCCAACTCGTAGACCGGCTGAACGACACCGTCAGGGCGACTGGCCGGAATGAATAAGTAGGATTCGACTACAAACCTGAGGTCGACGTAGCTCTGGTTGAGAAAGTTGGGGGCTACCACCGCTACCGCAACGTAGAGCGAGGTGAGCGCCCAATATAGCGGGACAATTCGCGCGATCCGGCGGGAAATGAAGAGACGCGCGCCCCCGGGCTTTGCGAACAGCTGTCGCGACGTATGCACCATGATAAGGCCGGAAATCACGAAGAAAATATCGACTCCAGCGCTCCATGGTATCGGATTCCAGCTCTGAAAGGTGCGGCCGGCCTGTAATTCCAGGGTGGCCGCATCATGCTGGGCGTGTCGCAGCGCGACCGAACTAGCCGCGAGGGCGCGCAGGACCTGAACTTGGGTGAGGGTTTCGCGTTGGCTGCGCTCGACAGGCGTCGATCTCTCCGAGCGACGGCGCACTGCAGGCGCCGAGGCGCTCGCCATTCGGGCTTGTTCCATGGATGCTCCGCAGATTGTGAGCACACCCTGGGGCGCCTCCGAAACTGATGCATCCTTCAAATGACGGACACAGCCCGCGAAGTATCGGCTGCCCGCGCGGGTGTCCGGAACAGAGATACGCCGAAGCGTCTGTGCAGCCCTATGGCCTTTGTGCGATCCGGGCTTCGTGACTTCCTGCCCGAACGACGGCAATCACCGTAGCCAAAACAGTGCTCTCATTTGCTCGCCCTCAAGAACCAATGCCATTGACGGGCATCGACCGCGCTCGGCCTGATCGACAGCAAGGCAAAAACCAAGCCTGGCATGATTTTCAGTCGCTTGCGGATATAGACGGCCATGGCAATGCTCCAGATGCTCAGTGCAAGTGCCACACCCACCGCAGCGCCAAGCAGGCCGTACACCGCAACTCCGGCTGCACAGGCAATTATATTGGCCACAGCACCCGCTACCATCGTCGTTGCCGCAGCCCATTCATTTCCAGTCATGGTCAGGAGATTCTGTTGGGGCCCGCACAGCGCGACAAAGACATATCCCAAAATCAGAACCCGTGCGATCGGCGCTCCCGCGCTATAACCCTCACCGAAATAGCTCAAGAACGGCTCGACTATCACCATCATTGGGACGGCCACCAGGATGGCACCGCCAGCAGAAAGCAGGGTTGCGCGCGCGAACAGTTGTTGTAGGCCTCTGCGATCGCCTCTGACGTAGAGATCGGCTGCTGTTGGCGAAAACATGGTTGCCACGGCGATACGGGACAGGCCCACGAGCATCGCGACATTCAAGGCCAGCGCGAAAATACCCGCTTCAGCAATATGGCTTGTCCAGCCCAAAACCAGGACTCCTGCCCGACTGACGAAAACATCGAGCCCAGTGATGAGCATGAGCGGGGGGACGGCAAGCCACCATTCCCTCGAGGCATAACTTGGCTTGGCGTGTCCCAGGCCGGGTGGTTCAAACCTCCTCGCGATGATGAACACCAGCGCCGCTGTGAAAGCGGAACTCACAAGCACCGCCATCGTCACCGAGGGCGCATCCACTGTTCGAAATCCCGACAATGCCAGGAGCGCTACCAACACGAGCAGGAGTCCGTCTCGCATGATGCGCTCCGGCAACAACGCCGAGACAACGCCGCCGAAAGCACGCACAAGCGTGGCTCCGAGAGCATAGGCCGTAACCAAGGGCACAGCCATCATGCCGAGCACGATGCTTGTCTCAAGCCCTCTTTCCGTTGGATCTGAAAGGAACAGGACGGACGCAGCGCCGATCATCCCGAACAAGGTTGCCGCTATCAGCGATCTCTGCAGCGCAAATCTTATCACCCCGCGGGCCAGATCAAGCCTGCCACTGGCCCTATAGGCCGGGAGGAAACGCAACAATGATACATTAAAGCCAAGCGTTGCCAGATAGGCGAGCACTGACGTCCAAGCCTGAACGTAGGAATAGATACCGTAGTTGTGAGGTCCGATAAGGCGTGCAATTGCCAACTGTGCAAGACTGGTCAAACCAGCGCCACCAATATAGATCAGCAAGGCGAATATGCTTGCCCAAGCCAGCCGCGAGCCCATGTCCTTGTTGCGCGGCGGTGCGGTTGCTGAACCAGTTACATCTGCGCGATGAGCCGGCAACTCAATTTGCTTTTCGCCGACCGACCTATCGAAGCGCGACAATGCAGAAAGTATTTGTCTCTCAATCCGACAAATACTTTTAAAGGTCGATGGACCATCGGTGTTTTCGACGGAGATGATTTCCCGGCCAGATGTTGTCAGGAGGTCATGCATCGCTTCAAAAACGGCGAACGAGCGCATGTTCACGTTCAAGTCGGCCTCGAAAATCCGTTCCGCCGGCGGCTCAAGCTCCATCCGCCGACGAAGGCGACTTTCCACGACCGCAGCTGGCACCAAGAGCCTGACGGTGAGATCGGCCGCCGGTGCGAGGCTGAGCGCCTTTTCCAGCGTTCTGGGGTTGGTGCTCCCATTGAACATCGCAAGCGAACCAATCGCTTGAACATATCCTTGATCGAAAATCGTAATTTCGGGCGATTGCTCCGCAGACTTCCAGCAACGCGAAAGGTGCAGGATGTATCGCCAGATTCGCGCGCGCCATATTCGGTTTTTTGGCGGTATCATCCTCACCATTGCAAAGGAATTGGAAATATCATCGGCTCGCCCTGCCGAAAAAAGCAATATTCTGGCTGTTGAAAATATCGCCGATACGATCCGTGATATGAACAGAAAGACTCCGAGATCATATTTGGCGGCCCTGGTGCTTGGCTTGTAGCTGAGGGCGACCTTGGCGTGATAGCCTTTCCCGCGCAGCTGCTGCGCAAGCGCATGTGCGAAGGTTGTTTTGCCGGATCCTGGAGGTCCGAAAAATTCAATGATCATCGTGTAGCTGGCTCGATTTAGGGGCGCGATCGCTCCCTGGAGCTTCTGTTGAAGATCGCACACGCATCTTCAAACCCTCTCCAACAGAAGATCGGCGTTGTCTCCGAGCCTGGAGCCGGCTAGCCTCTTCAGGTTCACCCGGGTGAGCACACTCCCTACTGGAACGGTGGCGGATCCGCCGGCCCCTATTGCATCCAGAGCACCACGGGCAATGCTGCGCCTCGTCCTTGCCCAGCGAACGGCAAAAAGCACCGAATCGGCCCAGCGCTTAAGCAGCCTGGTTTCAGGCCCCCCGAGGCCCAGGGGACCGTTCATGATGACCACGTCGTAGGCCGAACGCAGCTCCTCGGTGAACTGGCATTTGTCGACGGTGGACAGAAGCGTCAGGAGATCATCGGAAGGTGCTGGAGCGGCCATGAGGTCGATACCGATTTCCGGCATCCTCGTAATTGCATCCTTCAGCACGCAACGTTCATTCACATAGTCGCCGAAGGAGTTCCGGGCCTTGTCGGTGCTGAATTCACCACGAAACCCGTTCGTGAGCCGTACATCCTTGCGATCGAGATCGAGGAAAAGCACTCTTCCTCCCAGCCGCGTTGCCGCCAGCGCCAGGCTCCATGCCAACTCGGTCTTGGCATCGTCCTGGATGCTGGACGTCACGAGAATGATATGCGGCGGCTGCCCCTTCCCCTGAGTTGGCGCCGCAGTGACGAGCAGCGAAGTCACGGCGCGGCTGAACGGCAAGTTCTGCTGGCTCAGAACCAGATGCCGCAGCTTTCTGGCATTAAGTCCCGCAACCCTGGGAAGCAGTCCTACGCACGGGACCCCAAGCTCGGCCTCGGCTTCGGCTTCACTGCGCAAGGTTTGGTTGAAACCGTTGCGGACCAGGACAATGACCGCCCCCATGAGACCAAAGACGACCATGCCGGGGGGAATCAGGAAAATCGGCGACAATGTCACGGGGGTCGACGGCGGCCAGGCGGTCGAAAGGACCGCTACGCCTGGCGAAGGAGCGGCGATGCGACGTATCAGATCCTGCTGCCGGCTCAGGAGTTCGTTGTAATGCTGCGTCACGATGGCTACCCTAGGCTCAAGGGAACGCAGCCCCGAAAGTTGGCTCGCCGTGTCGGCCACGGCCGCGTCGAGCATCGCCTTGCGACTTTCAAGAGCCGTAGCCTGAGACCGGTAGACATTTGCCTCGGCAGCGATTCGGGCAACGCTTTGCTCCATTTCGCGGGCGATCGCGTTGCGCAGATCGCCGTCGGCGGCGGCACCCGACTGGCGTGTCACCAGGTCCGTCAACACGGGCGACCCGATTTCTTCAGCGATGGCCGTGACCGGGGCGCCCGCCTTGCGCAGGTCCTCAATACGGCGAAGGCGCGCTTCCGACGCGGAAAGACTGGCTTTCGATAGGAATATCTGCCGGCCGAGTTCCGCTGTCTCACTGGCTGCGTTGTTGGCCGCAGTCTGATCGACGGCGCCATGCGTGAGCCGGTATGTCTCCAGCCGATCTGTCGCTTCGACAAGATCCCTTTGTACTTGCGGAAGGCTGGCGACTATCGAATCCAGATGAACCTGATCCGATGCCCGGCTTTTTTGTACCAGATCTTGAATGTAGACCTGGGCAAACGTGTTCGCGACAAGTGCCGCACGCGCCGGATTTGGATCGGTGAAGCCGATGGTGATGACGCGCGATCGCAGCTCTTGTCCGACCCTCATTCCGTTGCGTAGCGCCTTCAGCTCGGGCGCGTCCGCTGCGTCCGGATTTTCCGCCACCGTGTTATCCTGTCTCCAGGCCCTGTTCAGGAGATCGATGAGGAACGAGCCAGCCGCGGGCGGGACGGCATTGACGACGGTCTTTCCGTTACCGTCGACTGGTTGGGCTTTGCGCAGTGCTGCCAGGACCCGACGCAGGTGGCCTTGCGAGGAGAGCATCGTCAGATGATCATCGATGTTCGATTCCAGCGAGTCCTGGGCGGATGCCACGCCGCCCGAAGCACTGCTGCTCGGGGCATCGATAATGACCTGGGTCGTTGCCTCGAACAGCACCGGGCGGGTGAAGCCTGCCAGTCCGGCCAGGATGCCGCCCAGAAGGGCCATGGCAAGCAAGAACCATTTTCGCGTCGTCAGGATGATGACGAGCTGGTGGAAGGGTGACGATTGCGTTGGCTCGCGTGGCGGCCGCATCAAGCGCAGATTGGTTTCAAGCGTCCCAACTTCCATCTGCTTGGCGCGCGGACGCCGGGCGCGGTTGGCTATGGAACCTTCCATCTCAATCCCCTGTCAGTTCGATATGGTAAGAAGGGTGCGTGGCGACCGTCGATGGCCGCATGGCTTCGTTGCGCCACGCCTGAAACATGAGCACCGGCCACAGGTCGCGGAAATTATCTTGGCTTCCATGCAGATGATTGCGCCAGCATGCGTCGACCTTCTCACGGTCGATGACCCCGTCCCCGGAGCGGCCGATCGTGGCAATGATATCGGTTGCCCAGCCGCGCAAGGGCCCTTTCAACCAAGTCCCGACCGGAACGTCGAAACCTTGCTTGGGCCGGTCGACCAGTCGGCGTGGTACATAACGATCAAGCAGTCGGCGAAGCAACCATTTGCCCTTCCCGTTTCGGACTTTGGCACGGGCTGGCAAGCGCCAGGCGAATTCAACGACGCGATGGTCCAGGATCGGGCATCGCCCCTCGAGGCTGTTGGCCATGGTGGCTCGATCGAGCTTCACCAAAATGTCGCCCGGTAGATAGCCTGTCATGTCGGCGAATAGGAGACGCGAGAGCAGGCCGTCGAGCTTTGTGGTGTCGGTAGGTGCTGTCGACGGCTTGCGATGAACAAGGTCGTTGGCTGAAGATTTTGTCAGTTGCAGAAAGAGTTCGTCCTCATCTCGCGCCGCGAGCAGGCGGGCAAGGCGAGCCAGGCGGTCACCGCGCAAGCCATGCCGCATATTCGCCGAAAGCGGCAGATTGCCGAAGATATCTTTCTGAGAGGCTTGGGCCAGCAACCCAGCCCCCGATGCCAACAGCCGGCGAAATGACAATGGCAGCTCATGCTGCTTTGTGAGGCGGGTTGCCAGGAAGTGTCGAGAATAGCCTGCGAAGCACTCGTCGCCGCCATCGCCTGAAAGCGCCACGGTTACGTGTTGCCGCGCGAGGCGCGACACCAGCAGCGTCGGTATCTGCGATTCATCGGCAAACGGCTCGTCCCAAATCCGGGGCAGCTCCGGAATGACCTCAAGCGCGGCAGCCGGCGAGAGATGAAGTTCCGTATGATCGGTGCCCAGATGCCGAGCAACCGCGGCCGCATGGGGAGCTTCATCAAACCCACTTTCCCCGAACGCTATGGTGAACGTCCGAACGGGGTTTCGGGACTGTGCCTGCATCAGGGCGACGACAGTCGAGCTGTCGATCCCGCCCGACAGAAAGGCGCCCAGCGGCACATCTGCAATCATTCGTTGCTTGACGGCCAGGCGGAGCAGGCTGTCGAGCTCGGTCGCGAGGTCCTCGTCGCTGGCGGCTATCGGATCGCGCTGTCCCTTGCTGGCGACATCGGCCAGCGACCACCAAGGGTGAATGCGATGCTCAAGCGAACCGGTGCCGCGGGCGTCGGCGAATTGCGCCGCAGTGACCGACAGGATTGAACCAGGCGGCAGCTTGAACACGCCCTGCCAAATGCAACGGTCATCCGGCACCCAGCCGTTGGAAACCATCGTCGTCGCCGCATCGACATCGAGTTCCGGGGTGAACCCTGGGAAGCAAGTGATCGCCTTCAACTCCGAGGCGAAGACAAGCGCGTCACGTGTTAAGGCGACATAGAGTGGCTTCTTGCCCATTCGGTCGCGGGCAAGCTGAAGCGTTCGGTTCTTCAGGTCCCACAGCCCGAAAGCAAACATGCCAGCGAAGCGCGCGAGGGCTGCATCAAGGCCCCAGCTTTCGATCGCGCACAGCATGACCTCCGTGTCGCTGGCGCCGCGGAAATGATGGCCCGCCCCTTCCAGTTCACGGCGCAGATCGCGAAAATTGTATATCTCGCCATTGAAGGTGATGACATACCGACCGCTCGCGGAGAGCATTGGCTGGCGACCCGCTTCGGACAGGTCGACGATGGCCAGTCGCCGGTGGCCGAAGGCTACCCCCCCTTCACGGCTCACCCAGAAGGCCTCACCGTCAGGTCCGCGATGACGAAGCGCCGTCGCCATCGGTCCGATGGCCCTGAGCGCACTTGCGTTGGCTGCATCGGGCGCCAACAAAATTCCGGCGATCCCACACATTCTAGCATCTCCTCTGGCGAACAATCGCGGGGATCGCTTCCGGCGTCCCAGCGGCAAGGCAGAGGGTCAGACAGAACCACACGATCGGATGGCGGATGACCAAATGCGGAGCACTGAAAACGGCGATCGATGCCACGAGCGCCACCAGAGCGTCCAGCTTCGCCCGCCAGGCGGACAACGCAGCCGAGCCGAAGATCCACATCAGGGCTAGAACCGAAATCAGGCCGCCCTGAGTGTAGAGATCCAGGATGGTGCTGTGCGCCTCGAAGGGCCGCGGCAAAAACTGTTGATTGACCACGGGGGGACTATCTAGGTGCGGGCCCGGACCCAGTCCAAGCGATCCCGATCGTGCCCCCTTCTCCAAGGCTGCATTCCAGAGGTAGAGGCGAAGCGCCGCGGTTTGGGCAGTCGCTTCCCCGCCCTTGTCTTTGGTCAGGCTCTTGGCGAAGTCTTCGGCGCTGGAGGCCTCGCTGAGGGCATAGGGCGCTATAGACAGGGCCAGCGGCAGGAAGCCAACGGCCATCAGGACGGCAAGCTGCCTTGAAAGGCTCGCCTTATTGCCGTCGCTCGTCAGCCAGGCCCGGACCCGCAGCCCGAGAAGGATCAGACAAGCCAGGACCGTGGTATAAAGGTAGGTATCGCTTTTTGTCAGCCTTCCGACGTAAACGGTGAATATGAGGCTGCATAGGGCAAGGCATCTTCCCCATTTATTGCTGGTGGTTGTGGCAAGATGCAAGGCCAGTGGACCGAGCAGGGCGCAGTAGAGCGCAAGCTGGTTCGGATTGTCGGACCATCCGCAGAAGCGGTCCCAGTACCAGGGCTCGACCCCAGCCTGATGGAGCCAGCCGAAGCCAAGCCCTACCTGAATGATGAAGCCCGCATTCGCGATAGCAACCATCCACCAGGCGATACGACGCAAACGGAAAGACGCGTTGGGCTCCGCAGCGGCCAGACAGGTGACGCACGCCAACAGCACATAGGCCAGCGTGTCGTGCAACAACGGATCCAGGAACAACGTGGTTGTCAGAAAACCGATGATGTAACCCACGCCCATGGCAAGCGCCAGGATCAGCCAGAAAAGCCCAAGCTTGGCCAGGGCCGGCGTAACCTCCAGTTGGCCGCCAGCAAGGATTCGCGTCATCGACAGCATTATCCAGAGCGTGAGGCACAGTTCGCTGTAGCCGAAGGGCAGCCCTGGGATGCTGAGTTGCGCCGCGTAGGACATCGCGACGCCGAAGGCCAGAAGCGCATCACGCATCATTGCCGCGCCTCACCCAGTCGATGGGGGCTTGGCACCGCCTCTTCCCTCGGATTCGCCTGCGCAGCTTGAACAAGCCTGCTGCGATATCTGCCACCCAGTATTGTCTTATACAGGTCGCAATACTGGTCGATCACCCACGACAGCGAGAACCGCTCCCGCACGAATCCGACGGAACGGCTGCCCATCGTCTTGCCACGGGCGGGGTCGGAAAGAAGATCGACTATCCGGGAGGCCAAGCCATCCGCATCGCGCGGCGCCACGAGATAGCCGTTCCAGCCATCCTCAACCACATCGTTGCAGCCCGGCATATTCGAGGCGACGATCGGCAATCCGGACAATCCCGCCTCCAGCAGGACACGCGGAATTCCCTCGCGATATTGCGTCGGAAACGCAAAGATATCCGCCATGCCAAGGAGGGCTGGAATGTCGCGCCTTGGCCCCAATGCGACAACGTGGGGAACATGGCGCTCGATATCGGCTCTGCTGACGGCAAACGGACCTTCGGAGTCTTGCGGGCCGACAAGTACGAAACGCGCGTTGGGCCTCTCGCGGATAACGCGAGGAACCGCCTCGATGAGGGTTGGAATCCCCTTCTGCCGCGTGAGCCGACCGACAAATATTATGACCTGGGCCGATTGTAGGCCAAGTTCCTCGCGCATCGTGGCAGCCGAAGGACCACGATACCTTGCCATCGAGAATGCATCGGGGTCGATGCCAGAACTCCGGATCAGTCGCCCTTTGCCGCGAGCCACCAGCCGATAGCGCTCGAAGAAGGCCTGATCATCACTATTCTGGAAGACGGTCATGGCTGTCCAACGAGACGCCACCCCCTGAAGGCCGCAAAAGAAAGGACGCAATGCCAGGGCCCGCGGCTCCCGCGACGAGAATGTCCAACCAAGCCCGTTGATGGTGCGAACGACGGGAACGTGCCCGCGCACCGCCAGTGGAGTTAGGAGATTGGGCTTGGTGTCGAAACTTTGAATGATGTCCGGACGCAGTTCCGACATCAGTTCACGGATCGCGCCGACAGCACCCCATTCTGCACCGCCGCTGCCAAAGCGGTCGAACCCGAATCGGCGATGGGCAATGCCATGGGGTGAAAAGGCGGCTCCGAGATCACTCGAAACGGCAGTGACTTGAAAACCCCTTTCGCGAAGCGCCAAAAGAAACGGGATTCTTAGTCTATGATCCTCGCCGCCAACGCAAACCAGATGCGGACTCATCCTGTCGCTCCTGGATGCGATCCCAATCTCGTAAAACAGCTGACCCTATCCGCGGTTTCCATGGCCGGTTTCATCGCCCCTGAACACACAACAGCCAGTCCCACGCTAGGAGCAGGCTTTCGTGCTGTCCTCGTCTGTTTGCATGAAGCAAGCTGATCAACGATGCGGCAATGCAGCCACAATCGCTGTCGCCTCGGTCAGTGCGTTGGATCATCCGGTCTGACGGTGCAACGACGACACGTTCGCGTACGACACGGCGGGCCGGATATTTAGAAAAAGAGGGCTGTGTTCGACGGGGTCCGCGCGCTCGCGTTCTCTGCCCGCCTTCTCACGCCGGATCAACATCGCACCCAGATGGTGTGATGACTCGCACCGGCAGTTCTCCCGACCGCTTCGTCTGGAACAGGCTTTCACCCGGTCTTTGGATACGGTCGGACCACCAGCCGCCTCTTCCTGCGGATGGGCGACCGCGTTGCCATGCTCCCCGTCATTCGGACCCGCACGCCCGCCTTTCGGTTGAACCCGGCGGGATCCAGTTCAGTGCCTCTCCGCAATTGCCAGCGGCGAGCGCCTCGCATGACCTTGCGGACATTTGGCGCCGAGGCTTTGCTCACGAGGAGCATTGAGCGGCTGCAATGGGAGGGCTTCGCCAGGACGCGATTCTTTTGCGGTCTGAGCTCGAATAAATCCTGCGGAAGCGCGCATTTGGGCGGTGGCTCGCGCAACCGAAGCGCGCATTGGCCGATTGCCGCCACTGCAAATGCGCAGGCGCTCCGGCAGACTTCGCTGCAACGCTTTCGTTGCAGGCTTGAGCGCCCGACATACTTGGATCATCTACAAACCTCTGACGCAAGCGTAGCATCGAGGCTGTTGTGTTTTCCGGACGATGATCAAAGATTCTATCAAGGGACGCCGGTATTTGATTTGTCGCTAATGGATCCTTTCCCTAGGCAGGTGTGGGGCGCCTACCGAATCGGACGAAGGGTATGTCAATGACAACACTCCATTACGCCTCGGGCGGGTCGGCCTCCGAGGTCGCGAAAGCCGGATTCAATCTTGTTGATGTATCTTCCTTGGACCAGCTCAACGCCTTGCCGGCCGGCCAGAAAGGCCTGGTGTGGCTCAATGAAGCAGATGGTGCAACCTCCTCCTTTATCCAGAAGGTCACGCCCTTCATCGGCAATCCGAAAGTGTTTGGCTTCTTCCTCGTCGATGAGCCGGACCCGACCGGCAAATGGGGAACTTATGCCACCGCCGCTGATCTGAAGGCGGAGTCAGACTGGATCCACAGCCACCTGCCCGGCGCCAAGACCTTCATAACAATGATGAACATGGGGTCTTCCGCTAACCCCGACTTTTCAAACACCTTCAATCCTGCCAACACGCATATCGACTATTACGGCTTGGATCCCTACCCGGTACGGACCGGAACAAGCACGATTGATTACAACATGATCGACAGGACTGTGGCGGCGGCCGTCGCCTCGGGCATCCCGCTCAGTCAGGTCGTTCCCGTGTATCAGACCTTCGGCGGCGGCGACTGGACGACCGACACGGGCGGTCGCTATGTCCTGCCCAGCGTTGCTCAGGAAAAGACCATGTTGGACCACTGGGCCAAGGTAGCGCCTTCGCCGGCCTTCGACTATGCCTATGCTTGGGGTTCTCAACAGGGCGACACGGCGCTTGAGAGCTCGCCGACGCTGCAGGCTCTGTTCCTTCAACACAACCAGAGCACCGCAAGCGGTCCTTCGGCCAGCGAACCGACGCCGCCGCCTACCAGCACAGCGCCTCCGCCCACAAGTGTCCCTCCGACCAGCACCGGCGATCACATTTTCTACGGCACGGGTAGCGCGGATGTGCTTCGCGGCACCGCTGGCGCGGACACGATGATGGGCCGCGGCTACAACGACACCTACTATGTCAACAACGCCGGCGACAAGGTGGTGGAACTGCGGCACAGCGGCAACGACAGCGTGCTGGCATCGGTGAGCTACGCGCTGTCGGCCGGCTCGCAGGTCGAGCATCTTGCGACCACCAGCAAATTGGGAACTGCCGCCATCAAGCTCACGGGAAACGAATTCGCCCAAACCATCGATGGCAATTCCGGGAGCAACACTATCAACGGCGGTGGCGGGAGAGACGTTCTGACCGGACATGGCGGCAACGACGTCTTTGTCTTCGATTCGGCTCTCAAGGTCGGCAATATCGACAAGGTCACCGATTTCAAAGTGGGCCACGACAAGATCCAACTCGACCACACCGTGTTTGCCGGCCTGCATACAGGCGCCCTTCCCTCTTCGGCGTTTTACGCCGGCAGGGCCGCGCACGACAGCGGCGATCACATCGTCTATAACAGCACGACCGGCGCGCTTTCCTTTGACAGCGACGGCTCGGGCGGCGCACATCAGATCCAATTTGCCACTCTATCGCCACATCTGGCTCTGACGGCGTCCTCGTTCATCGTGACGTGACCGTGGGACGTCAGCCTGAGCAAGATGGTCTGACGTTCTTGAATATGGCTGACGGAACCAAGAAGCCCCGCCGAGCTTGTACTTGGTATGAGCGCGCGCGGCATCGAATTCCTGCAGAAATGGGTAGAGGATAAGATCCCACTCTACACCAAGGCCGATCCGGCTCTTGCGGCGAAACTTGCGGACCAAGCAACGGCGGATGCCATCAGAGCGGGAATCCGCCCCGAGGAAATCTCTGAGGAAGTCGGAAGCATGTTGACGACCATGCTCGAAGTGCTCGATCAGCACGATTCGACATGATTGCGCGCTTGGCGGCAGATGCTGCCCGGCTTGGCGCCAAATGCATAAATGTGTCATGGATCATAGGTCATGGGCCAGCCTAGGCAGCATGACCAACATGCTCTCCCAGAACGCGCGCGACGACCCCGTCCACGTCGTGAGGTTCAGCACCATTGACTTGTATCAACGGCCATCGGTCCTGGCGCAGGCACTCGCCGACCTCTCTTGAGATTTCGGCCTGCCTTAATCCTTTGTCCACGCCAAGTTCGAACAGCATAACCTCGAGGAGCGGTTGCTGCGCATGCCTATCCACAAGACGGCGGCGTAACGTTTCCTGGGGCGCGTCGAGTTGCACAACGAGATCCGGCCGCGGCAGGAACGCCAGGCACTCGCGGACCGCGTCGAGGCTTGGAGTTCTAGCCAGCACACCCAGCGCACACAAAGCCTGAATCATGCCCTCTTCGAAGATGAAGCAACCGGGCGACTCCCGCGCTTGGCGCCAGGACTGGCACAGTTGGGCGATGTCGACCTTCATTCGCCATGACCACACGCGGCTTCGAAGAGGGATCGATGCCAGAAGCCGGGCCGCGACACTGTCCTTTGGCAAGGTCGACAGCAAGATAGGACCGGATGTGGCAATCTTTTTGCCAATTCTTCCTATGCCATGGCGGATTTCCGGAGCGTCATCCTGAGCCGATCCAGGTTCAATCAGGCGATACCCATTTACTGTCTTCACATTGATGCCGTGTCTCGCCAGCCCTTGGCAGAGGCCGCGAAGCAGCGTGGTTTTACCCGCGCCAGGCGGCCCAAACAACTCGATGATCATATGCTCAAGCGTCTCCGAACGAGCAGTCATTCCCCTACGGATCAAGCTTAGCCGGATTTCAGATCACACCAACGTTCATTTGAATGATTGTTCCAGTCAGTGAATCTGGGCACCGAGCCCGGATTCTAGCGGAGATGCCGATCGCTCCGTTCGCCTGGGCAAGCCGTCTTGCGCTCGACGGAGCTTGCAAGGAAAAACGACCGGTGCTGGACACAGATGGCAAAACTTCTGAAGGACGCTCGGGAAGCGCTGGCTAGGCAAGATCGAGGCATCATCCGAATGATTGATGAAAAGATCTCCGCGGCGAGCGATGTTCGACCGTCAGCTTGGCGGGGCCCTGAATGTCCTCAGTGTGTTTGCATTCGGAAGTGGCAAATCAAAACCTACAGGTGGATCTGCGACCCACCCGAAAGTGGTCAGTCGTTCCCGAATATGATCTTGACCAAGGGGGGCCAGTCTGGCGCCGTTACCGACAGATGGGTGCCAAATTTGCGGACACTCCAATCTTCGACCACCTTGGAGATGTCGCCAGGCGGTATCCTGACAAGCTCGCAATCAGCGACGGCGCGAACCGCCTGACTTTTTCTGAGCTTTTCCGGGCGGTCGAGACGCTGGCAACTCATATCGCTGCCGTCGTCCCCGAAGGGCAGGCCATCGGCATCCTGCAAGCAAACTCCGCTTGGTATCCTGTGGCGATGTTGGCGACCATGGCGGCGGGACGGCCTTCGGTCCCGCTCAACACAAGAGATCCCGCCTCTCGCATTTTCGATATAGTCAGTGCCGCGGGGCTCGGCGCGATTATAGGCGCCGAAAATGTTCGCCCGGTCGAATTGGCCCAGGAGATCGTCTGGATCGAAATTGCGGCCGCCGTGGCGTCCAACGATCAACACCCGGAACAGCAGCATAAGCCCCCTATGGTTTCGGTCGATGCGCCCGCATTGGTGCTTTACACTTCGGGCAGCACCGGGCGCCCCAAGGGAATCGTCAACAGCCAACGCAGCCTGCTATGGCGGGTCCGGCAATATGTCGATGCGTGCCATATCAGCGCGGATGACGTTTTCCTGCCGCTGACCGGGCCAGCCACGATCGCCGGTTGCCGGGAGATCTTTGCGGCGCTGCTGACGGGCGCCACGTTGCATCTTCTCGAGGTGGAGGCTGTCGGCCTGCGCGCTACGCGCGCTCGATTGCAGTCCGAAGGTGTGACGATCGCCTATCTTGTGCCGGCACTGCTTCGAGCCCTCCTGGCTGAGGCGCCCGCCGACGCTTCCTGGCCGCTCAGAGTGGCCCGGATCGGTGGGGAGAAAGTGTCATGGATGGACATCGCTTTGCTGCGCAAAGCCGTTTCGGACCAGTGTCTGATCCAGATCGGCTACTCATCGACTGAAACCATCGGTTCGCAATGGTTCTTGCCGCCTGACTGGCCCGAGCAAGACGCGTCGGTTCCCGTCGGCAGGCTGCTCCCTGGTATGACATTCGCTATCGTCGACGAAGCGGAGCGCAATGTAGGGCCAGGCGAAAGTGGAGAGCTTCTGATCAAAAGCCGCTATGTCCTGCTTGGTCATTGGGAGAACGGTGTGGTCGTTCCCGCGCAGCCGGACCCCGACGATCCCGAGGCTCGGCTTTTTTCGACCGGGGACCTCGTTCGGCTCGACGATGATGGCATCTTGAGGATCGTCGGCCGCAAAGGGCGCCAGATCAAGATCAATGGTCGACGCATCGAGCCCGCCGAACTCGAACGGGTCTTGCGTTGCGCGCCTTCGGTGGCGGATGCCGTGGTGATGGTAACGGCCGCGCAGGAACTCATCGCCTTCGCGGTTCCCCAGCGCTTCGCAGGCGGCGCTTTTGCAGACGACCTTCGCCAGCTCCTCAGAATGACCTTGCCGGCACCATTGCGTCCCTTGCGATTGCACCCCGTTGACGCAATCCCACGCCTGTCGGGAGGTAAGGTCGATTTGGCAACACTGGCCGAGATAGATCGTTCGCACGGAAGGAGGGCGCGAGTCGCCCGGTCGTCCACTCTCGATGCTCCGCCCGCCGGAGGAGCAAAGGACACACGTCAAATAGTGCAGCACGCGTGGACGCAGGTTCTCAACACAGGCACTGCCACGGGAAACTGGGATGATGCTGGAGGAGATTCGCTGCAGCTGCTGCACTGCGTGATGGCGATCGAAAACGCCATCGGGCAAGAGCTGGGCCTCGAAGCATTCACCGTCGGCATGAGCTTGGACGAGATGGTTGAGGCGGTCGTCTCTGCACGGTCGGGCGAAGGGCGCGAAAAGAAGCACCACCCCCCGGTTCTTTTCCTGTTTCCAGGGTCCGTTGGCTATGGTCCGAGCCTGGCTGCGTTCGCAGCCGCCATAGGGAAAGTCGCCCGTGTAAACCCGATCCGATATCCGAGCCTTGCGGCGATACTGGACGGACACAACACCCTCAGCGCCATGGCTGGCGCCGCACTCGAGCAGATAAGCCGCATCCAACCTGCGGGCCCCGTGCGACTTCTCGGCCATTCTCTGGGTGGCGCGGTTGCATTCGAGGTTGCCGCACGGCTCATGAAGGCCGGGCGAACGGTGCGGTTCCTGGGCATCCTCGACACGAGCCTTCTGGACGAGCCGAGCAACCATTGGGAGACACTTACCCGTACGTTCTATCGTATTCGCACCAACCGCATATCCGCGCATCGGATGGCTTGCAGAGCCCTTGCGAAGATCACCGTCGCCGTGGGCGGCGAAGCGCGTCTGGCCAGGATTCTGGACAGATTTGCCAATGGAGAGTTCAACCCGACGATCTTCAGGACCAAACTGGAACTGCAGGAGGTTTTAAGGGCGAAGTCATTCTTCCAATGGCTTGAGGCACCGAAACCGGCTCTGCCCCTCTCCGGTACCTTGTTCCGATGTCGCAGGGAGGGAATGCCGCGGGCCTTGGGCTGGGACAGCGTCTTGGCACACCTGGACGTCATTTCGATCACGGGCAGCCACATCGACCTTGTCGTCGAACCAAACCTTGCCACCAACCGTCCGCTTATCGAGACGGCCATCGTGCAGACCTATTCCCCCGCCGAATCTCGCAAAAGGGAGGACTTGTCATCGACATAATTCCGGAATTCAGCAAGGACATGCTGACGCTCGATGCCCGCGCGGAGGTCGATCGCATCGTTGACACCTTGCGCACTCAGGTTCTCGGCACCCTGCATCGTCGCGGCGTGGTTGTCGGTCTTTCCGGCGGTATCGACAGCTCCGTCGTCGCGACCTTGTGCATGCGCGCGTTCGGGAAAGACAAGGTCCTGGGACTGTTCATGCCGGAGCGGGATTCTTCCGGCGACTCCCTGAGACTTGGCCGCCGCGTCGCGGCACAGCTTGGCATTGAAAGCGTCCTTGAGGACATAGCACCGGCACTGGAGGCCATTGGGGCCTACCGCCGGCAGATCGATGCGATCCAGACCGTCGTTCCCGACTATGGGGAAGGGTGGAAATGCAAGCTGGTGATCGCGTCGGTTCTGGAGAGCAGCGGGCTCAATATAACCCGCCTCACGGTCCAGGATCCGCAGGGTAAAGTAGATACCGTGCGTCTGCCGCCAGCTGCCTATCTGCAGATCGTTGCTGCGACAAACTACAAGCAGCGCCTGCGCAAGATGACGGAATACTATCACGCCGACCGCCTCAAATACGCGGTTGTCGGCACTCCAAATCGCCTCGAGTACGACCAGGGCTTTTTTGTCAAGCAGGGCGACGGAGCCGCCGACGTGATGCCGATCGTTCACCTTTACAAAACCCAGGTTTATCAACTCGCGGAATATCTCGAGGTGGATGATGAAATCCGGCGGCGGCCACCGACCACCGACACTTTTTCCATGGCCCAAAGCCAGGAAGAATTCTATTTCGCGCTGCCCTATCACCTGATGGATCTATGCCTCTACGGCCTGAACCACGGGGTCGCCAGCAATGAGCTCGCGGCGGTTGCTGGCCTCACCGAGCCCGAGCTTCAGAAAGTGTTCAAGGACATCGAAGCGAAACGAAGGGCGGCCCACTATCTTCACGCGCGGCCTTTGCTGTCCGCGGAAGGCGGAGATTGACCGAGCATGTGCGGCATCGCTGGAATCGTGGCGCTGAATGCCACAGCGGCTTCTCCTTCGCGGCAGGCGCTGATGCAGATGATGGGCGCGCTGGCGCATCGCGGTCCCGACGGGCGCGGTCTCTACCGGGACAGACGCGCGGGGCTGGCGCATGTGCGCCTGTCCATCGTCGATCTTTCCAGTGGCCAGCAGCCGATGGCGGATACAGGCGATACGACGTGGATCGTGTTCAACGGCGAGATATTCAACTACGTCGAATTGCGTGAAAAACTCACGGCACTCGGCCACCGCTTCCGAACGCGCAGCGACACGGAGGTCGCGCTGCACGCCTATCGTGAGTGGGGAGAAACGGCCTTCGAGCGGATGAACGGCCAATGGGCAATTGCGATCTGGGATTCAGTGGCCAATCGTCTCGTATTGTCGCGCGACCGCTTCGGCATTTGCCCGCTGTATTTCAGCGAGCATGCGCACCGGCTTTATTTCGCCAGCGAAGTGAAAGCCATTTTCGCGGCCGATCGAACCATCCCTCGCGCCTTTGATCCCGCCGGCATCGATCAGACGTTCACGCTCTGGACGGTCGTTCCGCCGCAAGGAGTTTTCCACGGAATCAACGAACTCGAGCCGGGTCGTGTCCGCATCTATCAGGATGGCACCGTTCGTGAGCGGATTTTTTGGCAGCCTTCCTATCCCGACAATTTCGGATCGCGGCAGGGCGAGTTCCCCGGGTCCTCCAACGACGCGGTGGACCGCGTGTCTAGCGCTCTTGAGGCCGCGACGGCGCTCAGAATGGTGCGCGCCGACGTGCCTGTCGGGTGCTACCTCTCCGGAGGGCTGGACAGTTCGCTTGTGGCCGCGCTCGCGAGGCGCTTCGCGGGCGATCGCTTCCAAACCTTCTCCTTGCGTTTTGCCGACGCCGAATATGACGAGACCCGCTTCCAGCGAATGGTTGCCGAGACGATCGGCAGTGAGCACCATGAAGTGGTCGTTTCGCGCAGAGATATCGCCGGAA
Organism: Mesorhizobium sp. M0772; assembly: GCF_040320135.1. NCBI lineage: Bacteria > Pseudomonadati > Pseudomonadota > Alphaproteobacteria > Hyphomicrobiales > Phyllobacteriaceae > Mesorhizobium > Mesorhizobium sp. M0772. The sequence goes on from NZ_JAMYPB010000029.1 coordinate 50,713, forward strand.
TCTTTCCGGAGGTAATCCAACACACCGAGCGCCCGATACTGAGGACTGCCCCGGCGCCGCTCTTCCTGCTCTCGCGCCTGGTGCGCGAGCGTGGCATCAAGGTCGTGCTGACCGGCGAAGGCGCTGACGAAATGTTCGCCGGCTACGACCTGTTCCGCGAAGGCAAGGTCCGCCGCTTCTGGGGGCGCCACCCGACATCGACACGCCGCTCTCGGCTCCTGGAACGCCTTTACCCCTATCTCACCCGCTCGCCGGTGCAACAGCAGGCGATGGCGCGTCAGTTCTTCGGGCGAAATATTCAGGCTTACGACGCGCCGGGCTTTGCTCATGAAACGCGCTGGCAAACCACCAGGGCCATCAAGCGCTTGTTTACGACCGACATGCGCGCTCAAACGCAGGGCCGCGACGCCGTGTCCGAGTTGCTCGCCCGTCTGCCCGCGCAGTTTGCCCGTTGGGGCCCTCTTGCGCAGGACCAGTATCTCGAGGTCCAAACACTGATGTCGGGCTATCTGCTCTCCTCGCAAGGCGACAGGATGCTGATGGCTCACTCCGTCGAGGGTCGCTTCCCGTTCCTGGACGATGAACTTGTGAGGCTCGCGAATTCGCTGCCGCCCTCCTTCAAACTCCGCGGCCTCGATGAGAAGCACGTGCTGAAGCGCATGGCGGCACCCATCCTGCCCTCCGAGATCATAGCCCGCAAGAAGCAGCCCTTCCGTGCGCCCAACGCGCTTTGCTTCGTCGGCGCAGACGCTCCGGATTACGCTCGCGAGGCGGTTTCGCAGACGGCCCTGCGCGAGGCGAATGTCTTCGATCCAAAGGCGGTCACGCACCTGCTTGCCAAATGCCAGGCCAGAACTGGCGATGGCGACCTGTCCAATGCCGACAACATGGCGCTGGTCGGCGTGTTGTCGACCCAACTTCTTCATCAGCAGTTCGTCGCGGGTTGTCCCAGTGCAACGCTCGAATGCACGCTCAGCGTCGACGTCGACTGCGAACATCGGGAAGAGCGCCTGTATGTTGCATGATGCCGTACCACTGCTGCATGACTACCTCGCCCATTCCGCCGTCCGACACGGAAGTAAGGTGGCGCTGGTGTGCAACAGGCAGCGTGTCACCTACCTCGAACTCGAAACGCGAGCCAACGCGATCGCCTGGGGCCTGTCCGCATCCGGAGTCGTTCGCGGTGACCGCGTGATGATCTTCGCCGACAACACCGTCGAGACGGTGGTTAGCTTCTGGGCGGTGCTAAAGGCGAATGCGGTGGTGTGCATCGTCAACCCGCTCACCAAGAGCGACAAGCTCGATTATCTGCTCAACGACTGCCGGCCGACGGCGCTCATCACGGACGGCCATCTGCAAGCGATCTTCCGCGAGCCGGCGCGCGGCTGCCCGTCACTTCTGCGGGTGATCGTATCGGGACCTATCGACGACGTCGAACTCGCCCAGCTGCCGTTTGCCGTGCGCTGGGACGCCGCCCTCGCCAATGGCGCGGATACGCCGCCGGCACGGCAGTGCATCGATGTTGATCTGGCAGCCATCATCTACACGTCCGGGTCGACGGGCGAACCCAAGGGCGTGATGCTGACGCACAGAAACATGATGGCCGCGTGCGCGTCTGTCGCTTCCTACCTGGCGATTGCCGAGGACGAGGTGATCCTCAATGTCCTACCCCTCGCCTTCGATTATGGACTGTACCAGATGATCATGGCTTTTCGTACCGGCGCCCGGCTGGTGCTCGAACGCTCGTTCGCTTTCCCGGCACAGATCCTCGGGTTGATCAGGCAGGAGGGAGTTACGGGCTTTCCCGGCGTGCCCACAATCTTTGCCGCACTCTCCGAACTCAGGTCCCTCAAAGACCAGGATTTCTCGAGCATCCGCTACGTCACAAACACTGCGGCAGCCCTACCCCTCAAGCATATTTTCATGCTTCGCGAGCTGTTTTCGGGTGCACGCATCTATTCGATGTACGGTCTCACCGAATGCAAACGTTGCACCTATTTGCCGCCAGAGGACCTCGAGCGAAAGCCATTGAGCGTAGGGATCGCAATCCCGAATACGGAGATGTGGATCGTTGACGAGCATGACAGGCGGATAGGCCCAGGCGTTGTCGGCCAACTCGTCATTCGCGGCGCAACGGTGATGAACGGGTATTGGGGCAAGCCCGAGGCAACGGCCAGGAAACTCAAACCCGGCCCGCTGCCCGGCGAGCAGGTCCTATACACCGGCGACTACTGCCGGATGGATACGGAGGGTTACCTCTACTTCGTTGGCCGTGGGGATGAGATCATAAAGTCGCGAGGCGAGAAGGTGGCGCCAAGGGAAGTGGAAAATGTACTGATGGACATTCCAGGAGTCCGAGAAGCGGCTGTCATAGGTGTTCCCGACGAGCTCCTCGGGCAAGCGGTGAAAGCTTTTGTGGTGATGGAGCATGGAAGAGCCATTGGCGAAAGGGAACTGCAGAAGGAGTGCCAGAAGCGTCTGGAAAACTTCATGGTCCCGAAATCCATCGTCGTTGTGGCGAACCTGCCGATGACGGACACGGGAAAACTCAAGAAAACGGCGCTGTCATGATACGGGGCCAGAACCAAGTCGCTGATTTAATGGTGACGCCACGGAGGACGAATTCATGTTGACCATCAAGGAACGCACCGGAATCTACAGCGAGCAGATTCGTAGTTTCTTGGTTTCGAATTTCTACGTCAGCGACGTCAAGGCATTGCTGGATGACGCATCCTTGCTCGATCAAGGCATTGTCGACTCGACGGGTGTGCTTGAGATTATCGGCTTCATCGAGGAGACCTTTGGCATTACCGTCGAGGATAGCGAACTTCTGCCTGAAAACCTCGATTCCATCCAGGGGATCGAGCAATACATCATCCGCAAAATGAACTGATGGGTAAGCGTAACGCCCAGAGCAGCCCCGTATTTGGTCTGATTGTCGCAGGATTCATGCCTGCGTCTTGACTTGCCCCAGAACCACCCGGCCCTCGCCCGCTTCGTTCGAGACCGAACGGATGTTCTCGAATGCCTTGCTGCGTTCCAGCAGACCCGCTACCTGTCGGTCTTGGCCAAGCCCGACCTCGAAGAGCAGGATGCCGCCACGCCGCAGGTATCGCGGTGCGTCTTTCAGTACGCGCATATGAATGCTCAGGCCGTAAGGGCCGGCTGCAAACGCCTCGCGCGGCTCAAGCTCGATCAGATGGGCGCGGTCGCCCTCGAGCCGCTTTTCAGAAATGTAAGGCGGATTGCAGACGATTACGTCGATAGTTCCGTCTAACCCAAGGCCGATGAGAGAGTCGAACAAGTCGCCCTGAAGCACCGAAAGACGCTCAGCCATGCCGTGATGTGAGGTGTTGCGGCGTGCCGTTTCGACGCATTCATCGGTGAGATCGCTTGCCCAGACAAGGGCGCTGGGCACATGGTAGGCGATCGCGCACGCCAGATTCCCAGTGCCGCAGCACATATCAACTATGCGCGGAGCCGGCAGGTTCATCTGATGCAACACACCAAGCGCGGTCTTGCCGAGCAACTCGGTCTCAGGTCTGGGGACGAGCGCACCGGGCGAAACCAGCAGTTCAAGTCCCATGAACATGGCGCGGCCGGCGCCATAGGCATCAGCTACACTGAACTCTTTGCTCATCGCCGACCCCATCGCTTGATCTCCCCAGTATAGATCTGCGGCGCTCATGCGCCAGCCAAACCTGCTCCGAAATCATGAATTCTCAAGCCTTTCCTTCGAAAAACTGCAGGCACAAACTCGGTGCATCGCACTTCTGACGCTCATTGACCGATTGCAATCTCAGGTCGCCAAAGATGGAGAGAGAGGTGCTGCTCATGCTTTGAAGAGCCAATGGCGCGGTACGGCGGCTTTTAGATTTTGTGGATCGTGGAGAGGGGTAAACGCCTATCCAACTCTGATGGAGCGGAGGCGCGGACCGCAGCTCCATTGACGCGCTAATCTTCGGCTCCGGTAATTCAGCAAGTGGTCGGTGGAAGCGCCTCGGCTCCAGCATCAGCCTCACCTTGCTGCATGGAGAGGTTACCTATAGGTTTGCGGACATGTCGAAACAACTGTCCGAAGGTCTCGGATCGACATCTCATTTCCGGTCAATCGCAGAGAGGGGCCGTGAGCGAAAGCGTGAGTGTTCTGATTGTTGAGGATCAATGGCTAGTCGCGCAGGACACTGCCGCGCGGCTGCGTCGCGCCGGTTATCAGGTGGTCGGACCTGTGCCGTCGGTATCCGCCGCTCTGCGTCTTGTCGAATCGGACAAGATTGACGTGGCGTTGCTAGACATCCAGCTGAACGGTGAAACGGGTCTGCCGGTGGCGAGGATATTGCAGGCGCGAGGCATCCCCTTTGCCTTCTTGTCGGGATTTGGCCCCGCCGACGTTCCCGCGGCTTTCCGCGACTGCAGATTCCTGCCGAAGCCGGCAACCGATGCTGTCATCCTTGCTGCTGTCAGCGAGTTGGCGTCCCTGCGCACAGCTTCGCGCTGACATTCGCTCCGCCGCATTATTACCGGAGTTGCGCCCTGGCGACCTGGTAGGCCGGACGAGGTCAGTCTCACAAAGGGCAACATTGGCGCTTTGGCTATGAGGACGGCGGACTACGACCGGCGAGGACGGAAATTCAGCGTTCAAAAAGCATCCGCCGGGGTTCCACTTCTCGGCCTGTTGGCGGCGATTTGGACTTAGGTCCGATCCCGGTCGCCAGAGGTCGGATTGCGGAACATCTGCCAAGGACCCACGTTCGGGGTTTGAGCACGGAGGTGCCGGCCGATCTCGAAGCGCAAGTTTCACGGGCAACTGTTGGGGAGTGTCGTAGTGCCGATTTCAAACGATATGGGGGACGAGTACCTGGAACTGGAATGTCCAAACTGTTCTCATGTCATCATAAAAAAGGGATCGTGGTTGAAGGTGATATCCAACTTCAACTGCACCCAATGCCATGCAAAAATCAGAATTGGTTATATGACCAAGCTCGCGCTTTTCGAGAAAAAAAGGCAAAGCATGAACCCGGCTGCGCAGTGAGCGTCCTGGCGGCCCGACAGTCGTTTGGGGTGGTGCGTTGAACCGTCGGGCCTGACCGGCCCGATGGCGGGGGAGCCAGGCCGGCTGGGTGAATCGTATACATTAGATCGTGCTTATCAAGCCCAAATACGCGGCGCGACATCGCCTGGTGACGCAACGGTGAACCCCGCGCCCGTATACGCGCTAGCAGGAACGTCGGCGGTCAACATGCCGCTCATTCGTAGAGAGTGCGAACAGCTTCATCAAACAACTCCACCTCGGCTTCAACCTTTTCAGCCGCTTTATCGACCTTGTCGAAACGCTTCAGCATTCGATTGTGGAGCATGGACAAGCGTGCCGCATGGTAGACCACGCTGCGCTTGTAACCTTCAGAGTCGAGTGGTTCGAACAACATTGTCATGGCAGAAATCCTCAATGTTTTTCGTCCTGCAATCCTTCCCTAGTAAACCGCCAGTTAACTCTTTCGTTCCGCTGGTGATGCGAAGGCGCCCGAATGAATAACTCGTTGCGCTGTCTCCAGACTGCACGAGCGTGCTTCGTCTGTCTGAGGTTGGGCCCCAAGGCTTGCGCTTGCCTCGCCTGTTCGGCTCATGCTGCGTCAGTCACGACATCGACGGCCAGCTTCAGTTCAATCGCTTTGGGCGTGAGTTGAATACCGGCGCTGCCAAAAATTGCCGAATGATCATCCTGCTGTGGTGGGACCGCCGAACCCGTCAGGAGCGACGAACCGAGCCGGCTTGGATAGTCGCCCCGCCGCAAGGACGCGAGCGATCGAAGATCACGTCGGCAGGTGCTCTGCCCTCTCTAGGAAGCCGGCGCCGCGCGCACTTACTGAAAAAACCCAAACAGAATAAGAGCGAGAAAGGCAAACAGCAGCGCTGCAGCCGCTAGCAACACACCTTTGTTGGAGCCGCGCCGAGGTTGAGGGTCAGGCACGAGTTTTTTCCGGTTTGGGAGTTCATTCATTGGACATTAATTTGCGGCTGCAAATTAGGTTCCGCTCATGCTTGAATGCCTACAATGCCGCCCCACAGCGCCCTACAGGCGCACGACCTTCGCTAGCCCTAGGCGTATCCGCTGGCCTTCTGCAAAGGACAACGCGAACGATTCCTGATTGAATGACCTGGCAATTTCCTGATCTTTCTCAACCACGCGGACGAACCATTCGTCGCAGGTTTCTGTCACTTCGACGCAAGGCACGGCCTTGCGGAATGGAACCACGTATCCATCACAGCCGACCTACGAGCAATGGCAACATCGGTCTTGTAAGGCCACCGAATTCGGGATTTCAATAAAAAAGTCGGTACGTGATCATGTAATTTACGGGATCAAGTAATTAGTGAGCAGCGGATCGCATTTGAAGTCCGCTAACGATCACCTATGTGCTCACCGAAGCATTGGGGCTCGGCTGACACGGTGATTTTGAACGCCTACGGCAATTCCTTCTCGGAGAGGTCGCTGACCGGCATGATGGCGCACTGAACCAAGATGGCGGGCATGGGGCCCGGCTGCACGCTGCATGGACTTCGGAAGACGCTGGGGAAGTACCTGGCCAAGGAGGGCGCGACCTCGAAACAATCGGCAGGCATTCTCGGCCACGACGACCTGGACCACGTAGAGCTTTACAGCAAGGACGGAGCAGGAGCGGCTCGCCGTGGATGGCATGGCGAAGCTTCTGAAGCGGTTTGTGTAACCGACTGTCTAGCTAGGTTGTCTACCCTCGACGCAAAGCCTTGTGCACCAAGGCGACTGGTGGGCCCGGAGGATGTTTGGAAAAGAAGCAAAATCAAGCAGTTAGGAACTAGTGGGACAGCAAAAGCATTCCAATCTTCTCCAATGTTTTTCGATGTTCTTGTCCCACCTACAACGCTGCATTTCGCCCGATGATCGCCTCACTCGCCCTATCTCGCGAAGAAGGATCCGTGACGGTGTTTCAGTCTCTCATTGGAAAGTCACGGTAGCACCATTAACGCCGTTCTTCGATGAGCAAGGAGCGTCTCGATTGGGGCCGGTACCGGTCGGCCCGCTTTGGGCTGGAGTAAAAGCAGCCTTCTCGTCGGCGTCGCCCGAAACCGCCACTCCGTTTCCACCTCTTATCGACCATCATCGATGATCAGCAGCGACGGCCGCTTCCGGCCAAAGAGCAGTCTGCCAGACTGGCCGGGATGAGGCGCAAAGCTGCCGTTGTCTCGGGGAAATCGGGTCCCCGTTTATTCAGGCAATCCGCTCATGGATCGCGAGATGGCTTTCGGTGTGAAATTAGTCTTTCACACAAATGCTCATTACGCGGCCTGCCACACTTGGTTCAAGATCCGCGCAGCGAGCGCGGCCTTATCTTGCGGCAAAAAGCGACCGTAGTGGTGCGCGACCATGTCGGGCGTGTCCTGGATCGCGTAACTTGCCTGCTCATATGAACCGGTCTGTTTCAGGATATGCGTCGCCAGCACGTCGCGAACATTGTGCGGGCCGTGAGGGAGGAGACCGGGGACAGCCCCGCGTTCAGTATATGGATTGTAAATGCCATATCGCTGAATGATCAGGCGCCATGCCTCGTAGAACGTGTTTCGATCGTATGCGGCGTCCTTGCTGGTCGCCTTCACCGTTTTGATAAAGAAGGTGCCGGGGTCTTCCGCTCCTCCAAGCAGCACTCGGCGGTGCCGATCGATATATGCTTCGATATGCTCGTATAAACCGCCCAGGTTCGGCAGGACCAGCCGAAATGGTTTGCTTCCGAAAAAGGATGAGTTCGCGTTCTTGAATGCGACTGAAGGAATCAGCACCTCCCAGCCCTTTTCGCGTTCGCTCCAGCGGAGTTCGCCGCGCTTCATGTCGGCAAGCTGCCGCTCAGACCGCGGCAGTCTCCCGCGTTCACTGACCATCAGCTGACGCAGGTTCTTCTGCCGCAACCCAAGATGCAGCCCGAACCGAAGCATCAGGAACGAGCGGACTGCCTCGGCCGCAGGACGGCGATGAATGCGTTCATCTGGCATGAGCCGGAGAACCTCTTCAGTGATCTTTCGATACTCGCCCACTGGGCTATCGGCCTCCAGCACAGGCATGATTGGTTCAAAAGGATCACGATGCACACGTGCGATCCGCTGAATCTCCTTCACGCGGGAAGAGGCATGCTTGAAGTAGACATCGCACGCGTCCTCCCAATCGCTGCGGGCGCGATCAATGTCGGCCTGTGAAACTAGCCCGTTGATCGGGCGGATTCGCGACGCCAGATGAGGTTGCTGCCTGAGCCAGCCCGTCTCCTTGCGAGTGAGCGCGAGCGAAATTCGCAGCATATCTATCTCCCATGAAGTGTAGAACCCGCGTCGCCTCTCGCGCCATTGCACGTACCAGTCCCAGACGGAGGGGAAGACGAGCAGGCCGAAAGTCAAGTGCTGCGTCGGCACGCCGTAGCCGCGTACTGGTCCGCTCGGATGCGCGGCCAACGCTCCGAACATCAAACCGAGATGCTCAACCTTCTGCGATGCCGTCTCCTCGCCCCAGACACCGTTGCGCTGTAGACCGAACGCAGTGAGTGTCGCGGTCTTAAAGCGGATCAGATCCGCCATTTCCATGGCAAGCGCAGGCGGGGCGTCTATGACGCCGGACATCAGGTCGGGGTCGGTGTACAGAGCACTAGCGTCATCCTGGTGCTGACGCCGAACTCGGTAGCGGTCATTTACGGCGTCTGACTGACCATATGTGATACCTGGGAAACGGATGGCGTAACGCTGTTTCAATGCAGCAGCCTGGAATCTCCGGTAGTCTGTTGACCCGCTGATGATTACACGCCGGACCCATTCCAGGATCTCTTCCTGTTCCTCTGGGCGCCGTGTGTTAAAGTCGTCGGGTAAATGCCACGCAAGCCGACGGCGTTCAGCCGGGCCGATGTCATCAAGGATGTGGCCGGAAGCGGAACGTGTCTGAAGCGGGAGTTTCGCTTGGAAATATCCCGCCGAAAGACGGTACCGACGCTCGATCCGAGCCAGCACCTCCATGCTCGCCACGCTGCGAGGCGATTTTGATCCCTGCAGCCAATGGCGAATTGTGGAGCGGTCGAGGCTCTCGTCGTCTCGGACAACAGCTCGATGAAGATGCCAATAGCTGTCTCCATGGCGGCGCATCTGGAAAGCCAGCGCCGCCTGAAAGGTGGGTGGGTCAATACCTTCCTCGAAAAGAGGCTCCGGGAACTCTTCGGTGCCGCGCGGTTTGATGCCGGGCTTCTGCCGGTCTACAGCAACGCCGCGCGCCGGTCGATCGAGCCTGCTCTCGCCCCTAGGTGTGGACGCTCTCGGTGCTGCCTTCTGGCGACGGCCTCGGACGGGATCCTTCGGTTTGGCACCGCGGCAGTCACCGACAGTCGCCCCCTTCGGCGAAGTTTTCGTGTTTCGAACGATTGCATCCAATGCCGGCTCGATTGTCGTCCGGGCAGATCGCATCGCGTTCTCGTCCAGGCCGCACTGAACGCCAATTTCTTGCCAATCATAGCCGCGGAGTTTGCGAGGTGGGGTTTGTGCGGTGGAGATGAGGTTGAGCAGATAGTCTCTAATGCGCGTGCTTTCTTGAGGAGGGAGCACAGGGTCAACGCGGAGACGGCAGAAGTCAGAGATCTTACGGGAGAGCAGTCTGGTAGTCGTATTTTCAGTCATGCAGGAGGCTATGTGGTTTGTTAGCGACGGCAGTGAAAGAGTGCGCGCACATACCCCGATTCTTAGCGCTTGGGAGGTACAAAGCGCTTAAATCGACGAGGTGTCGATCTCCGCAACGCGATACCGCCGTAGCCAATCGGTCCGTTCGTGCGGGCTACCGGATTACGCTCGACGAACCGCACGATGACGGCTTGCGCATTTCGTTGCCGCACCCACCGCCAACCCGCCTTTCCAGCGTTGAAACGCCTGGACTATATTTGGCTGCAAGAACCTGACTGACGAGCACGAGGACAACAGAACATAAGGGCAGGCAATCTCCCCTCCCCTCGCACGACGATCCTGTCACCGGGGGCTACCTACCGACTTGCCACGATCGGTGGAGGCGCGACGGGCGGACAGGAGATGGTACCTGATTCTCATCAAGACTAGACTCAATCCGGCCTCGATCTTCGCCTGCGCTGTCCCCCGATGGGGCGGCCCAAGGACCTGGGAAATTGACGAGATCCGGTTTTCCCCACGAGCAGGCGATCTAATCTCCACGATAGGGTTTAGGCCCCGGTCCATCTGACCCATGCCCTGACTGCCCGCGTCGACAAAGCGATAGCAAACTTCCGGAACCGCCATCCTTCCTCGACTTGCCGCAGGATGAAAGCAATCGCCGCCTCCGAAACTTCGACCCGCTCACGGAATCCTCTCTCCCGAAACCGGGATCACAAGCGGAAAAATCCGGTTCAGAACGCTCCAAATCCGGAAGGCAGGTCATAGCATTTGTCAAGTTTTCCGTGTAGCGTTGTCGCTGGGCACCTCAACAACTGTTTCTGTAATGGCTGTGGCGTTCGCACAAAGATCATGCGAAGTGACGAGAGGGTTTATGATTACGATAACAGATCTTGACAATAATCCAGTGGAGATCGAAGAGGGTCTTATCGCCCTAGTGGCAGGTCCGTACTCAAACGACGTCCACCCTCACACCTATATCTACGCAACCAGGCCTTTCCTTACTGTGACCACGGAGTCCCCTGACGCGCTTGTTGCACGCCTTGGCAAAGTTCCGCCTATGGCTACTTTAACGCGACCGAACAATACTCCAGTTTGGATAGATGGACATTTTTCCACCTCCGTCACAAACCCAGTCAAAGGTGTTTATCCAGCTAGCGTCAAAGCTGTGATATATCTTGGTAACCTAGGTCCGTTTTTCCAACAGGCGGTCAAGGAAACTGTGGCGACCGCGTCGGCTGCTATAAATGCCGCGGGCGGCAACATATAGGGATGAATACACAGATTGGTGGTAGGGAGTTTTTTTGGCACGTTGGTCTGATATAACGCTGACTTTCCGATTATTCCTAAATTGTTGAACGTGCTTGACCCTTAAAAAATCTGTTTCGTACATTTGTTTTCAAATACCAAGGCTATCAAATATTGATCTATTGATCAGCTATCGATAAGTCCCAATCATAAGCATTTATTTTTGCACATTCTCTTGAAGAAGCGAATCGGCGATCGCAGCTGAGATTTTTTGCCCGGTTGCCTTCTCGATAAACAGAAACTGCCCAGCCGGATTTATTTCTAAAAAGACAAATTGGCCGTCCGGGGTTAGGCGCATATCAATGGCACCGTAGACCAAGCCCAGATTGTGCATGAGCTTTTGCAGGCGCTCTCCGATTTCCAGGGGAAGCTCGAACGGTTCGTACTTCGCCTCGAGGTTCATTCGAACATCCTGCGGATAAGCCGCCTCCCGAACGTCAGTACTCGCTGCGAAGCAGGCATCGCCGACCATTGTCACTCGCAAATCGGCCACTGCAGGCACGTACCTTTGAAAAATCGTTGGGGTGCAATCGACTGAAGCGGCATGCGCCTCATCCTCTTTGGTCAATCGCCTCGTCTCGCGCCATGTACTTCCCATGGCAATAAACTGCTTGTGGACAATTTCGCCCCGATGGCGACTCCAGAACACGCGCGCCTTCTCGGAGTCGTTTGTCATAAGCGTCTCGGGAATCTGCAGTCCGAGCCGCTGCGCGAGCGTCAATTGATACGGTTTGTGAGCCGCCATCGCGTCACGGACGGGGATGTTGATCCACCGGGCGGGAATAGATTGCCAAGACCGAAAAAGGCAGTGTTTGCTTCTGACAGGGCAAATTGTCGATGAACGCGAGACATCTGCGAAGGCATGCTGAACTGCTGCGGACGACGCCACCACACAGCGCTAACATCATTCAAGTCAAGAGATCCGCCACTCCGGCGCCTTAGCTGATACCGAAGCTCGCCGTTCTGAAACTCCATGGAAAGCGCGACTCGGGTTGAGAATTCCGCGAGATCGAGCAGCACAACTTTCGCACGCCGCGCTCTCAGCGCCTCCATCACGGCATGGGCGTGAAGATCGGCAGGTTCAGACAAGATCAAAATAGTCATAGAACTCCCAGCAGTTTCCATAGCAAGCACAAAAAAAGCGCCGCCGGAAGTCACTACCCGCCAATCGGTCTCGCCTAAACGTCAGAACGAGATAAAGGTCGCCAGGATCCAAACTCTAACGGAAGGCCTGCAGGATGTTGAGCACGTGAGACGGCGCTTGGCGAGGCGTCGCTAGTGCGAATGGCACAGTAGAACCTAAGTGCGCATTCCATGCCTCCTGATCCGGACCATCCGGCTCATCAGGTTTGTGATCGGGCTCAGCAGGTTTTTGATCGGGCTCGTAAGGTTGTGTTGGGTCCGAATCGTAAGTGTCTCCTATTGGATCCTTACGGGGCTTGCCAAGCGCATCCCACCCCAAAGGTAAGAACCTTCCTCCCTCCTGCGACTGAGATGGGTCGACATCGACCCTTACGATCGTGTGCCCTAAAGAAGAAGCCAGTACGAGATAGGATTTGACCGATGAAATATCCAAGGTCAAAATTCGCCCGTTACCCAGCGTAAGACAAAATTTGGCTGGATCGCGTTCCTTCCAAAGAACACCGGTCAGCGTCACGATTTCCGGTTCAGGCTGGACGGACGCTTGTTTCACGAGATCGGCAAATGCAGCTTGTTCAGAGTTTGTCATTTTTTCCTGCCTCTAGCTGTCGAACCCCTGCATTGGAAAATTTGTTATCACTGATATACTACACCAAGTACACATTGCTCTCCATACCAAAATGGAATTCAACCATTCTGTCAGTGACGTTTAAAACGTTGACGGTTCGAGAGCAGCCTCCTGCAAAGACCTGTGATTTACGCCCTCGAGCTAGCAAACGCGCCGCACGGCTTTGCAGGCGTGGGCGCGCTCGAAGACGAGGGGCGATAGCGATTTAGGCTCAACAGTAGGCGGAACCGGGGCGTCGCTGGCCATACGCGCCTTCCGGTCCCCTCGAATGCGTCGAAACCACCGTCGTTCAGCTCTACATTGCTCGATCCCTAAGCTGACGCTATCTCCAACAAACTTTGTCCCCCTACACTCTGCAGATGGCGACGCATGCCTCGGGTTCGTTCGATTGCTTTTGTGTCCGAGCCGAGTGTGCTAGCGTTGCTAAATGCATCGATTTTGCCTTCGGGCATGGAGGCTTGACGACTTGGGTGAATCGGTCCGCTCGCTCGACAGTCTTCCAACGATCACGGTGGGTGCAGATTTTGCAATTCACCGCGGCGCGATTCTGGCGCAGGCGGAGCGCGAGCATGGCCCGATTTTTCATGTCCTTGACCATCTAAATCGGAAGTGGTTGTACCTCGTCGGTCCCGAAGCAAATCGGATGGTGATGCTGACCCATCATCATGATCTGTCGCATGGTGAAGGGTGGGAACGACTCACGGGCGCAATTCAGACACTTGGCGAGGGACTGTTGTTTCTCGACGGTGAGGCTCACCGCCTAATCCGCACGGCCGTATCGCCGGCTTTTTCTGGAAGCGCTATCGGAGATGTGGCCGGAACGATCAATCAAATCATCGAAAAGCACGTCGAATCGTGGCGCGGCCGCGTCTCAGTGGACCTCTACGAGGAGGTCTATCGCATCACGTTCGAACTCTCTGCGGTGGTCCTGGTCGGTCTCAAAGAAGAGCGATCCATCAAAGACCTTATGCGCCTCTTCCACGAGCTCGTGTCGCTAGACCTACGTGGGACCGAGGAAACACGGTCACCCATTTCAAACGTCAGGGCTCGGCGCAACGAGATCCGGGGCGAATTGATCGATCTCCTCCGCACTGTGGCGAACCGGAAGCAACTCGGAACTGGCAGTACGCCCTTGGACCTCATAGCCGCGTCAAGCGACGTGGATGGCGTAGCGATCTCGGACGAAGCGTTGGTTGCGCATGCGAACGCCTTCTTGATTGCTGGCCACGTCACGACTAGTAGCCTCTGCGCCTTCTTGCTGTACCAGATCGCTTCGGATCAGACCCTTCAGGAGCGCGTCGCGGCAGAGGTCAGCCGGATGCTGGAACCGTCGGGCTGCTTCAACCACCGTCAGATCAATGGTTCCCCTCTGATCACCGACCTCATTAAGGAAGCCCAACGTCTGTTTCCGCCAGTTTCGGAGCTGCCGAGGGTTGCAACGGCCGACCTCACATTCTTTGGCTACCTGATCCCGAAAGGGACAACGCTCCTCTGTTCAGTGTCCGGCACGCACATGAGCGCGAAGGTCTTCCGGGATCCCGAGAGGTTCGATCATACGCGCTTTGCGGAGCCTCAGTCGGAGCCATGGTCGCTTGTCGGTTTCTCGGGTGGGCCGCGCCGCTGCATCGGCGCGAATATGGCGATCACCGAAGTCGGCCTCATCATCGCGCACGTCTTGAACCGCTACGCCCTTGAGCCAAAAAACGAGAGCGAACCGGTCCCGGTGTACAGTCCATTTCTCGCGCCTTGGGGAGGCATCGCTGTTCGCCTATCGGACCGATGAGCGAGGCAGTCCGTATTCTGTCGCGCCTGACCACACTCGCTGAAGCACATCCTGCCATTCGCGGCATGTTGCTGATTGGATCCCACGCGCGACGCGATACGCCGGCCGATCGTTCGTCTGACATCGATATTGTGGTTATAACGACCGATCCCCCCACCTACCTTGCGGATGATTGGCTGAATGACTTGGCACCGGCAATCCTCAGCATCGTCGAGAAGGCCGCTGTCGGCGAGGCTAAGGAACGTCGACTTCTCCTCGGCTCGGGCCAGGATCTGGATATTGTTCCGATATCCTTGGAACAGTTTCAGTCGGCCCTAGTGTCGGGCAAAATTGGCGAAGTCCATGACATTCTCGCGCGGGGGATGCGATGGCTCGTCGACAAGGACGGGCTCGCGTCGAGACTGCCGAAAATGAACGAAAGCCGGCCCAGTATTCCGACCGCTGGCGACCTAGATGATGTGGTGCAGGACTTTTGGTTCCACGCCGTATGGACAGCCAAGAAGCTGCGGCGAGGCGAAATCTGGGTCGCGATGGGATGTTGCGACGGTTACCTTAAGAAGTTGTTGCTTCGAGCTATCGAGTGGCATGCGAGAACACTCTATGGATTGGACCACGACACATGGTTTCGTGGCCGCTTTGTCGAGCGCTGGGCGAGCCCTGCGGTGGTTGATCGGTTGGCGACGGTCTATGCCACTTACGACCAAGCAAGCCTTGAAAGCGCACTCTTGAGAACGACCGAATTGTTTGACGACCTCGCCGAGGACATTGCCCAAAATCTCTCGCTCCCGCTGCCCGTGAACAAGTCCCGTCAGGCAAAAGCAATAATGATGAAAATTCTGGCCGGGGAACGCCTCGATGCGCCGGGCGATGCTCACCTTAGTGCACCCTGATGGATCGCGAGCGAGGAAGAGACGCAGTCGTCGTCGCAGGGTCCAGTCTTCAAGAGATGCCGGCTGGCATCACCCGGCGTGAGCTACCTACCGTCCTCCGGTGGACGGCCACGGGTTGACGACTAGGCGGAGGTGCGCAGGAGGGTCGTTGATCTCGGTCAAGGAATGCTCGAGCAGACCGGGTTCATCCGTCGCTTCCCGGAAGCCGGCAAATCGGAAGGTGATTAACATGATCCGGTTCTGCGGCGTACGGACAAAATGGGCTCCGAAGCCGACGCCAGCATGCCGCGCCTCGCGCATAATGTATTCTAGCAGGATCGTTCCCACTCCGCGCGACATGACGCGGCACGACATTAGCAAGAGTTTCAGGGTCCAGCGGGTCTTGCCCGTCTCGACAAGCGCAAGGCCGATCCGGCCGTAGGAGCCGTACTTGTCTTCGAGGCTGGCAATCAGCAGCCGATGGTTGTCCGACTGCGCGATCGCCGCCAATTGCTCTCGCGAATAGGTCCGACCCGTCGAGTTCAACTGATTCGTGCGGACAGTCAGTTCCTGGGCGCGATCGAGGTCGTCCTCGCTCGCAGGCGAGATCGTCATCACCATCCCTAACGTAGCCAGAAACTCCACCGGTGACCCTTCGAATGCCGCCTCGCTCGACTGCCGGGTGTGTTCAACTTGGTAGCGTCGGCGACGCTCGCGCGACTCATCGGTGATGGGCAGATTCGTGAGGCCGAGAACGGAGACGAGCTCCGACGCCTTGTCCGCGTCGTAACACCGGACGTCCGGTAGAATTTGAAAGACTTCGTCACGCTCGACAGATTGATCATCCACAAACGCGAACGCGTTGAGCGACAGATTCACCTCATTGGCGATATCTCGGATGGAACTCGACTTGTTGCCCCAGTTGATCTTGGGTGCGACGAAGAACGAAGCGACGTCGAGGCGTTCGAGCGCGCTGATCGCAGCAGCGTGCTCGTTACGGCTTGCGATCGAATTTAAAATTCCGCGCGCATCCAACGCGATAATCGTCTCCCGCACGCCGGGGCGAAGAGTGACATCATCGCCTTCGGAAAGGACGCCATCCCAAACTGTGTTGTCGAGGTCCCAGACGACACATTTGACTTGGCTTTCGCGCGTCTTGATCCGGTCGTCAAAGCGATGCATAGCGCAACCTTGTCACGAGTTGTTGCTGAATCTGCGTGCTCCCCTCGATAATCTCGAGGATCTTGGCGTCCCGGTAGTGTCGCTGTGCGGGATGATCGGATGAACACCCACGCGCTCCGAAAATCTGCACGGCGGAACTGGCAACAGCCGCTGCCATCGATGCGGCAAAGTATTTTGCGGCGGCCGTTTCCCAAAGAGCTTGGGGATCCTTCGTTTCCCTCAAGCGTCCTGCGTGGAGGCAGAGCAGCGACGCGGCACGGACACCGACAATCATATCGGCCAGCAGCGCACTGACGAGTTGATGGTCGCGCAACAGCTTTCCCCCTTGGCTGCGCGTCTCGGCATAGTCCATGGATTGCTCAAGGCACGCACGTCCGATGCCAACGGCTCCCCAGGCGACTGTATAGCGGCCGAAATCGAGCGCAGTCGCGATTACGCCTCCTACGGTGAGGCCGGTTGCGCCGATCCGTTGGCTACGTGGCACGGCGCAGTCACGAAAGTTCAGATTGCCGAGCATGGCCCCGCGCAATCCAAGCATCGCCGAGACCGGTTCAACATCCAAGCCGGGTGTATCCCGTTCGACGAGGAGCGCGACATCCTCGCCCTCGCATTTGGCCAGAACAAGGAACACTTTTGCGAGTTGCCCGCCCGTCACCCAGAGCTTCCGCCCGGTGAGGCGATAGTATGAACCACCGTCGACTGCTGCAGCCCCGATTGCGGTTACGTCGCTCCCCGCCCCGTCTTCGGTCAGCGCGAAGGCGGCAATAGCATCGCCGTGCGCGAGACTGACACACCAGCGCGCGCGTTGTTCTGCGCTCCCCCATCGATTAAGGGCTTCGCACACCATGCCATGCACAGTGAGGATGCTTCGAACGGCGCTGCTCGCTTGCCCGAGCGCCTCGTGATAAAGCCCGATCGCAATCGGCCCGAGCGCCAGCCCACCCTGAGCGTCGCTGAGATTCATCCCAAATAGCCCGGCGCGTTGCAGCTCGCCGATGACCTCGGGAGCCATCTCGTCGTCGCGAGCGATCGCCGCGCCATGAGGTGCGACTGCGCACTCGGCAAACGCGCAAGCAGCGGCGTGGATGTCTCGATCGGACACTGTCAGGCCCAAGGCATCGGAGGCGACCTGCATCAGCCGGCCCCTCGCTGCTTGCTCTCAATAAACGACGCCATCGCTAAAATACTGCTAAAATTCTCCAGCACTAAG
Organism: Mesorhizobium sp. M0772; assembly: GCF_040320135.1. Lineage (NCBI taxonomy): Bacteria > Pseudomonadati > Pseudomonadota > Alphaproteobacteria > Hyphomicrobiales > Phyllobacteriaceae > Mesorhizobium > Mesorhizobium sp. M0772. The sequence goes on from NZ_JAMYPB010000029.1 coordinate 68,505, forward strand.
TCTTCGTCCTCGATGGGTACGCGAAAATGACTTTCTATGAACGTGACGAGTTGGAGCGCAAAAAGGGAATTAAGCAGACCGGACGCAAAAATATCATCTGATATGCCGAACTCTGCATTGCGAACGTGCTTGGACAAGAATGTACTGATCGCTTCGATTTTTTCGGCGCGTTCCGGCGTTTCTCGGTAGCTATTCATACTTAAAGAAACCCCTGCCAGATTTTCTGCCCAAATAACCGTCTCGCACCATTGTGCGAAGCAATGGGCAGGCGTCAAATTTTTGATCATGAGTGAGATCCACAAGCACATCGAGCGTCGCAAGAATGGTATCGAGCCCGATCAGGTCCGCCGTCTCCAATGGACCCATAGGATGGCCGAAACACTCCCTGAATATCTTGTCGACGTTGTGCGCATCTGAAACCCCGTCTTCGACTACACGCATGGATTCGTTGACCGTGAGCATCAGCACACGATTGGACACGAAGCCCGGGCCGTCGCCGACGACCACGGCTTGCTTGCCGATCCGCTCGAGTACAGCCAACGTTTGCCGCAGCGTATCGTCGCCTGTGAGCGCCCCCCTGATCACCTCGACGGTTCGCTTCTTGGCAACCGGATTCATGAAGTGAACCCCGATTACCAGTTCCGGGCGCCGAGTGGCTGCGGCAACGTGGGCGACCGGAACCGCTGACGTGTTGACTGCCAAGATGCAGCCGGCTGGGCAGATTCGGTCCAACTCGCCGAATATCTCCAATTTCAAAGCTCGGTCTTCGAATACGTTCTCCACAACGTAGTCGACAGAAGACAATGCAGATAAGTTGGTAGTGACATGAATTCTCCCCAAGACATCGCCGACATTTTCCGGGGTATCGGTTGGATTGGTGAGCCGCATCGCACGGAGGCTGTTCCGTATCCGGTGCAGCGCGTTCTCCAATTGAGCTAGGCCCACATCGATTAGGACAACCTTCAGCCCGGCTGCAGCGAATGATTCGGCCACGCCGGCGCCGATCGTGCCCGCGCCCACCACTCCGACGGTCGATAGCATTCCGGGCACTAGCGGATACTCCCTGTGGTTGCCAGCAAAGATTCCGCCTCTTCCTCAGTCAAGCTTTCAATGGATTGTAGAAGTGCTTCCTCAATCCAAACAGCCTGATGCAAAATCGTTGGCGCGTCGAAGATGACGGTCAGAGGAACGTCCACCTTGAACAACCGTCGCAAGCGAGAAACCAGCTTTACCGCCATCAGGGAATGGCCGCCTAGTTCGAGGAAATTATCGTTTCGGCCGATCGTCGAAATACCGAAGATGTCATGCCAAATCATGGCGATCTCCTTTTCCACATCCGTTTGCGGCGCCTCATAGTCCGTCGGCAGTGATGGACGTTCGCAACGCAGGGAAGCGTCAGCGTTGCGCTCCATCCGGACCCACTGTTCCATTCGCGCGCCGAGATCGCCGGTCGATACGATCACATTGGCCGGCAGATACGTGAGGACACGTTGGAAAATCTCGATTCCCTCGTTGGGATCCATCTTCAGATCGGCAATGGTTCTGCCGAGCACGCCGTCCGTCTGGCCCAAATTCCACGTGTCCCAATTCACTGAGGTCCATCGCGGGCCGGACCCGCGACATTGGGCGGCTGCGAATGCGTCGAGAGCTGCGTTAGCCGCCGAATATCCAACGAAGCCCAGCCCTCCGAGGACCGCCGCCAGGGACGAAAAAAGCATGACGAACTCGGGGGAATGCTGGGATGCAAGATCGAGAATACCCTGCAAGGCTTGAACCTTGACGTGAAAATGCCGTTCGCAGCTTTCCCGCGAAATTTCGCGAAGCGGCCGGAAATCCTCAGAACGTGAGTTGCCAGCCGTGTGTAGGATGCCGTTCAAGCCGCCGAAGTGCGCGACAGCCGGACCGACTGTCTCGCGCATCCCCACACGGTCGGAAACGTCCATCGTGATTGGTACGACCTTCGCACCAAGGGCTTCGAGCTCGCGCAGATGCCGTATCTGATCCTGGACAATGAGGTCGGATGACGAATCCGCGCCCTGCGGCGTTTGGTGTCCGACCAGGATCAAACGGGCTCCGTACTCCTTCGCCAAGTGGCGCGAAAGCACCCTCGCAACCTTGCCAAAGCCGCCGGTGATCATATAGACGCCACTCTGCCGGATCAGCCCATCCCCTGACTTGTTGCGCGCCAACGGAAGGGGGTCCAGCCTCTGGCGCCAGCGTTCGGCCTTCCGGAATGCCGTTGGCAGCGGCGACGGTGCTGCAACCAACTCATCGAGGAGCCAATCGTTGAGTTTTTCCGGCGACGCGAGCCGCTCTGTTGCCGCGACATCTAGATATCCCGTCGCAACGCTCAGATTTTCTTGCGCGATCACCCGTGCTGCGCCAAACAGTGCTGCCGACGAAAGGTTGCCTCCGCCTTGTCCGTTCAGTGCGAAAGCGTCAGTGCCGACGAGCCGTAGACTAACCTCGGTGCCGATGAAGCTTCGGTCCAAGGCCTTCGCCAAGGCAACGAGCGTATGAAATCCTCGGAACGATGGCTCGTTGCGGTCGCCCACAGAACCATCGTCGCAGAAGAACACGATGCTGATAGGACGCGGCTTGACTCCGGCGAAAAACGCCAGCCACGCGTCGGTGCTATCCATCGCGAGTCTAACATCGCTATGCCCGAGTTCCGCCGATGCGGCAACGTCGATCGCCCAGGTGGCCGCAGCGCCCGAACGGCGCAGCCCAGCCATCAGCCGTTTTCCAGCGTCGCCACCTTCCACAACGAGCCACGGTCCTTTGGCGGCTAGCGTGCTGCGGTCAACGACGAGGGGCGCCGGATCGCGGACCCAACTTGGTTGGTATGTCCATTCGCTTGGATCGATCTTTTTGCCGGGCAAAGGCTCTGGGCCGCGTGCCTTCGCGTTGAATTCCCAGCGTCCCTCGCGCGCCTCGACCCAGTGTCGCTGATGCTCGAACGAATACCCCGGCAACGACACCCGGTTCCGACCGCGCGGGTGACATTGGGACCATTCAATCGTTGCGCCAGCAAGCCAGAGCCGACCTAGGCTTCCGAGCACGTGCGCGAGAGGCGGACCCTTTATTTCAATGTTTGGCCAGACGGGCACAGCCGTCAGGTCGGCGGGTGCCTGAGGGTGACGTCGCAGCAAAGCCGAGAGTCCCGGACCGGGGCCTAACTCAACGACGACGTAGCTGTCGGACCGGAGCATTACATCGGCCGCCTCTTGGAATCGGACGCAGTCGTGCAAGGGGCGAATCCAGTGGTCTGGCCCAGGCGTTCCCAAGAGACCGCCAACGGCGCACGAGTACACTGCAATGGAAGGCGCCCGGCCGACGAGCGCGTGTGCGGGGGCCGTCAGGTGCGACGTGGCGAGGGCGAAGCGCGGGCTATGGAATGCATGCCGGACGTTCAGCCGACGGCAAATAATGCCGGCGCTTTCTAGTCGCGCCTCAGTACTCCGTGCAGCGTCTTCCGGCCCGCTCAGGATGATCGCTTGATCCGCGTTCACCGCAGCGATCGTCAGATCGTTGAGGAACGGCTGGAGATCCCGCTCTGTCGCGGCGACCGCCAACATCGCGCCGCGCTCTACACCCTCGAGGCCACGGCCCACCGCGCAGCAAAAATCCAAACCCGCCTCGAGCGACAACGTCTCTGCCACTGTGGCGGCAACGTATTCGCCCAAGCTGTAGCCGAGTACGGCAGCCGGACGGACACCCCAGGCGATTAGCATGGACGCCATCGCGTACTGGGTCGCGAACATTAGGGGAAGGTCAATGCTGAACGGAGGTGGAGGCGCCTGTGGCGACACAAACGCCCGAAGGTCCTCGCCGGTGTTGGCGCTGATGATGTCTGCGCAGCGGTCGAATGGAGTGCGGAAGGCGGGCTCGCTGCGATAGAGGTCGCCCGCCATACCAGG
>NZ_JAMYPB010000030.1:0-71925 GCF_040320135.1 Mesorhizobium sp. M0772
CGGCCGCTGATCCGCGGCACCACATCCGGACCCGTAAAGTGAGCGGCGCCCAACAAATCGCTGCTGGACCCTTCACCCCCCCCGGCGCTGCGCGCCGACCTCCCCATCAAGGGGAGGTAAAAGGTCGTGGCTTCATTCACGACCGCCAAAGGGCGACTTTCGGAGAAGCTTCTTTGGCAGCGAGGGTGTTCGCGCCAACGTCCTACCTCCCCTCGATGGGGAGGTCGGCGCGAAGCGCCGGGTGGGGTGATACCCTCTCAGAAGGAACAACTGGAACATCTGGAGGAGTAGTTAGGTGACCTCTAAATCGCCCCTTCGCGTCGTCGTCGCCGGGCTCGGCAATATGGGCCGCAGCCATGCGCTGGCCTACCACACAAATCCGGGTTTCGAGATCGCAGCACTCATCAACCGCTCCGACGTGCCATTGCCGGAAGGACTGTCGGGCTATGACATCCGTCGTTCCTTCGACGATGCATTGCGCGATGAAAAGCCGGATGTCGCCTGCATCGCCACCTATTCCGACAGCCATGCCGACTATGCGGTGAAGGCATTCGAGGCCGGCTGCCACGTCTTCGTCGAGAAGCCGCTCGCAACGACGGTGGCGGACGCCAAGCGCGTCGTCGCCGCGGCCAAGGCCAACGGCCGAAAATTGGTGATCGGCTACATCCTGCGCCATCACCCGTCCTGGGTCAGGCTGATCGCCGAGGCGCGCAAGCTCGGCGGCCCTCACGTGTTTCGCATGAACCTCAACCAGCAATCGTCAGGCCCGACCTGGCAGACGCATAAGCAACTTATGCAGACAACCTCGCCAATCGTCGATTGCGGCGTGCACTATCTCGACGTCATGCTGCAGATCACCGACGCCAAGCCGGTCGAGGTGCGCGGCATGGGGCTGCGGCTGACCGAGGAGATCGCGCCGACAATGTACAATTACGGCCATCTCCAGGTGCTGTTCGACGACGGCTCGGTCGGCTGGTACGAGGCGGCTTGGGGCCCGATGATCTCGGAGACAGCGTTCTTCGTGAAGGACGTGATTTCGCCCAATGGCTCCGTGTCGATCGTCATGAAGGAAGGTGTGAAGTCGGACGACATCGACACCCACACCAAGACCTCGACCATCCGCCTGCACAGTGCGGCGACCGGCGCGGACGGCAAGTTCGCCAGGCCGGACGAGATGCTGTCCATGGAAGGCGAACCCGGCCACCAGGACCTCTGTGACCTCGAACAGGCCTTCGTGCTGAAGGCGATCCGGGAAGACATTGACCTGACCCGCCACATGGACGACGCGGTGAAATCGCTCGCCGTCTGCCTTGCCGCCGATGAGAGCGTGCGCAGCGGCGCCCCAGTTAAGCTCTAGTAGGGCAAACTCTAGAACAAGGACGAAGCCGTGGGCTCGCTGGTAATCGAGAATGTGAAGAAGGCCTTCGGGCCGGTCGAGGTGCTGAAGGGCATCAACCTCGAAGTGACCGACGGCGAATTCGTCGTCTTCGTCGGCCCATCTGGCTGCGGCAAGTCGACACTGCTCAGGGTCATTGCCGGGCTGGAGGATTCGACTTCGGGCCGCGTGGTGATCGACGGCGCCGATGTCTCGGCCACGCCCCCGGCAAAACGCGGCATCGCAATGGTGTTCCAGACCTACGCGCTCTACCCGCATCTGACGGTGAAGAACAATATGGGCCTCGGCCTCAAGCAGGCCGGCACGCCCGCCCCGGAGATCGAACGCCGCATCGGCGTCGCCTCGTCGATGCTGTCGCTGGAACCGTATCTCGAGCGGCGGCCGGCGGAACTGTCGGGCGGCCAGCGCCAGCGCGTCGCCATCGGCCGCGCCGTGGTGCGTGAGCCAAAACTGTTTCTCTTCGACGAGCCCTTGTCGAACCTCGATGCAGCGCTGCGCGTCAACACGCGGCTCGAGATCGCGCAGCTGCACCGGCGGCTGAAGGCGACGATGATCTACGTCACCCACGACCAGGTCGAGGCGATGACGCTGGCCGACAAGATCGTTGTGCTCAATGCGGGAAAGATCGAACAGATCGGCGACCCGATGGAGCTCTACAATTCGCCGGCAAACGAGTTCGTCGCCGGCTTTATCGGCTCGCCGAAGATGAATTTCATCGACGGTGCCAGATTGGGCGAGACGGCCAAGACGATCGGCGTGCGGCCGGAGCATCTGACCGCGGATCCAAGGTCCGGTGCCTGGAAGGGAACGGTGGTGCACGCCGAACATCTCGGCGCCGACACCAACCTCTATCTCGACTGCGAAAAGGCCGGGCTGATCACGGTGCGCATTTTCGGTGTCTACGACGCCGAGCCCGGTGCGACGCTGTATGCAACGCCCGAGCCGGGTAAGACATACCGGTTTGGGGCGGACGGCAAGACGATCAAGTAATCCTTCGCCGACAGCAACCACGGCGATCACACCGCGCCGAGCAGCACCGCGCCATGGATCGCCGCCTGCCAGCCCAGGGCCGCCCAGCGAATGTCCAGAGGCTCTACAACAAGCGAATGCGGCAGGCTGTCCGCGATGCGCTGCTTGAGCGTCTGGCGGGGATAGGACTTCATGTCGACGATACCGCCGCCGATCAGGATCGTCTGCGGGGAAAACAGGGCGGCTGCCGTTGCGACGGCCACCGCCTGCTGCCAGACGATTTCGTCGAGCCATTCGCGCAGCGATGGCGGCTGCCCGGTCGCCGAAAACAGATCGGCCACCGGGATATCGTAGTCCGTCGCGAGTTCGACGAGCGTTGCTCCCGAGGCATAGGTCTCGACCCGGTTTGGCGGTCCGCTTTCGTCGGGTCGGTAGATCGGCATGTGGCCGATCTCGAGCGCCCAGCCGCCGCCCCTGAAAATGCCGTCCTTGCCGAGATAGGCTGCACCAATGCCGGTGCCGAGATAGACCGCCAGCACCTCCTTTTGCCGCTTCACCGCGCCGGCAACGCTTTCGCCCAGCAATTGCAGCACGACGTCGCGTTCGAGCCGCACGGGAACGCGGAGCCGCGATGCCAGTTCCGTACCCAGCCGGATGCCGTTCAGCTCGCGAATGTTGGCCGTGTGCAGCACCGTGTCGAAGTCGCGGTCGATGAACCCAGGCACCGTCGCAACGACCCGTGCAGGTTTGAGCCCGGCATCGCGGCAGGCTGCGGTGACCGCATCTGCCAATCCCACCACCGGCGCGCCCTGGCGCAGTTGCGCGGTAGGGTAGGTGCGGGCGAAATCCACCGGGTGGCCGCGATCGGCAAAGCCAACCTTGACCGACGTGCCGCCGATCTCGACCACGGCGATGGTCTCATTCGTCGTTTTGTCGGTCATGCGAGCGGTTCCAGGAATTCCGAAAGACAGGCGCGGAATTCCAGCCGGTAGGCGGCGTGATCCTGCGATTTGGCTGTGATGGTGCAAAGCCGGGCCGACGGAACGAGCCCGGCCAGCGTCTGTGCGTCGTCCAGTCGATGGACGAGGTCATGGTCATGGCCGATGACAAGAGTCGGCACCGCGATAGCGCGGATCTCCGCCTCGCTCACGCCGGGACCATCGCCGGCGATCGCCGAAAGCAGCCTGCCGAACAGAACCGGGTCCGGGCGAGTGAAGAAGCCTTGCAGGCTGCCGAGATTGTCCGGCGCCAATCTGGCCAGTTCGCCGGCAACAGCGCTGTCATCGAACAGACGCCTGGCGTCTTGGGGCGAATGCCGCATCAAGAGATTGCCGACGACGGCATAGGGCTTCATATTTTCCGGAGCCGCCTGGGCTACCCAGGCGGGCCGCGCGAGCACCAGCGCGCGCACGCGGGCCGGCTTATGCACCGCCAGGCGCAGTGCCAGCGCCGCGCCCATCGAAATGCCGCCGACGACGGCCGGACCGATGCCGAGATCGTCGGCCAACGCTTCAATGTCCTCGGCAAACGTCGCGATCGAAAGCCGCTCGACCGGCCCGTAGCCGGATCCACCCTGGCCACGGCATTCGAGCGTCACCCGCCGGGTCACCGGCAGATCGGGAAACACGTCGGCGACCTGCGCGTCGTCGCCGCCTAGGCCGTGCTGAAAGATGAAGGGAGGCCCGGCGCCGACGTCCCGGTAGGCAAGGTCGACGCCATCTCGGCTGAAGGTCTTTTTCACGTGTCGTCGCTCGCTTCCAGCACGGTGCGCAGAAAAGCGCCGACGCCGGGCGCCTCGGCCTCTGTCAGGCCATGTGTGATCAAGGGGCCGTCGAACCCGGCAGCCTTCAGGCGGCCGATGAAATGCGGGAAGTCGACCACGCCCTTTCCGGCTGCGGCAAAACTGCCATCGGCATGGCGGTCCTTGGCATGGGCCATGCCGATCTCGGCGGCCAGCAGATCGATGGCTTCGTCGATGAGGCGATGACGCTCCGCGCTGTCGGCCACTTCGAACAGATTGGCCGGATCGAGCACGATGCGCAGCCGCGTGCTGTTCATTTCGTCCAGCAGGCGGCGTGCGGCCCGGGCGCTGGAGAGGACATTGGCCAGTTCCGGTTCGATGCCAAGCTCGATGTCGAAGCGCTCGGCAATCGCGATCGCCGCTTCCATCTCCGTCCGCAGATCGCTCCATGCCGCCTCGCTTGCATTGTCGGGATGCCAGCGCCACTGATCCTCAGCATCCCTGGTGCCGGTGCACAGCGTAATCAGCCGCGTGCCCATGTCAGCGCATGACGCAGCCAGTACCTCGAGCCGGGCGAGTCCCTGATCGCGAACCCTGCGATCGGGATGGATCATGTTGTAGGTTCCAGACACTGCTGCAATCGAAACACCGGTCTGGCGGCTCGCCTCAACGACGGATCGGGCCGCATCCGGCTCAATGCTGTCCGGCATCGACGGCAGTCCAAGGCACGCCATGTTGAACTGCGCCGCCGTGTAGCCGCCGTCCGCCACCGCGCGCAGCACCGGCAGAGCGCCGGTGGTGGCGAAGGTCTTGGCGAAAATCCCAAGCTGCATCACACCACCCCGTCGACATCGGCCAGACGGACGGCGCGGCCGCCGGCAGCGGCCGAGCGGGCGATGGCCGCCATGCCCCTGACCGAGGCGATGCCGTCCTCGATGCCGGCGCCGATCATCGGCGCGCCATTCAGCACGACATCGGCGAAGCCTTCGAGCTGGCGGCGATAGAAGTGGCCATCCGCGCCAAGCGTCCGATGCCAACTGCCATCGGCCTCGCGGAAAATGTCGACCTCGCTGCTCTTGTAGTACCAGGGGTTGTAGGTCTTCGCGAGAACGCTGCCATTCTGGCCGTAGATCTGGAACCCTTCGTGCCAGTCCATGCGCACGGCGACCGTCAGGTCGAGATGGCCGATCGTGCCGTCGGCGAAGATGGTGGTGACGAACCAGCAATAGGCGCCATAGCGCTCGGTGAGCCGGGCCTCGACCGCCTCGATCGGCCCGTGCAGATGGCGCGCCGTATCGAGGAGATGGCTGCCATGCGCCAGCATGTAGTATTGGCGCAGATCCGCCTTGGGATTGACGGCAGGCTTGCGCGCCTTGGCGCTGGTGATGATCAGCGGCTGCACCGCATCGGTCATCGGGTAGCGGTGGGTGCTGTCGCAATACCAGCCCTTGAACGCCAGCCGCTCGCCCATTTCGTCGTCGACGAAAGCCTTTGCCGCCTGGATGCCGGGATCGAAGCGCTTCATATGGCCGACCTGGAGCACCTTGCCGCTCTTGTCGAGCGTGGCCCGCAAACCTTCGACCTCCTCGACCGAAACGCCCAGCGGCTTTTCGCAAAGCACATGCTTGCCGGCATCGAGCGCCAGTTCCGCGGCCTTGACGTGAAAAATGTCCGATGTCGCGATGATGACGGCGTCGAGATCGGGATCGGCCAGCATCTGGCCGTAGTCGGCATAGGATTTTTCGGGCGCGTAGGTCGCGGCCATCCTGTCGCGCAGATCGTCGGCGACATCGCAGATGGCATAGAGATCGGCATTGCGTGCCTTGGTGCAGGATTCGAAATGCGCCGCCTGGGCAATCGGACCGCAGCCGAGCACGCCGACACGCAGCCGCTTTTCGTCTTTGCGAGGCATTGAATCTCTCCTGATTAGCGCGCGGCGAGGCCGCGAAGTTGAAATTGCGGATCGCCCGACAAAGCTGCCTGATGCAGCAGACAGGCAGCGCCCAATGCCGGACCGTCGGCGCCGACACGCGACAGTTCGACTGTGGGAACCGGATAACCTTCAGCCAGGAAGTCCGAGAGGAAAGCTTCCACCTGTTTGGCGACAAAGGGATAGACAGCATTGACCGAGCCGGAGAGGATGATGCGCTCCGGCTGGAAGGTGCAGGCAAGTGTCGCCAGCCCGCGACCGAACCAGAGCGCCCAGTCGCGCGCGGTGGCAACGGCTGCCGGATCGCCATCGGCCAATGCCGCCACAAACTCATGCAGGCCGGCGCGCAGTCCGCTTATGTGCAAATAGCGAGCCAGCAACGCATCCTTGCCGACATAGGATTCCAGCCGCCCCGGGCGCTTCGCGTCGAAGACAAAACCTTCGTCGCCAATGCGAAGATGACCGATTTCGCCGGCGCCGCCGAGCCGGCCGCGATGCAGCCTGCCGGCATTGATGATGCCGCCGCCGACGCCGTTCTCGATCAGGATGATCAGCGCATCCTCATCGTCCTTTCCCGGCTGCGCCCAGTATGTCTCGGCCACAGCGACGGCATTGGCATCGTTTTCCAGCAGGATCGGAAAATCGTCGCCAAAGGCGTTGCCCAAAAGCTCAGCCAGATTGACCCCGTGCCAGCCAAGGATGGTGGCATGGTATGAGACGCCATCAGCGGCGGGGAAGCCGGGCACGGCGACATTGAGCCCGTAGGGGCGCGTGCTCTCAGGCAATTGCGATCGGACATCGCCAACGAGTTCCTCGATGATGGCGACTGCAGCGGCAGGCGTACTACCCGGGCCGGCAAAGGCCTTCGATGCTGCGGCACGCTGCGTGCCAGCAAGGTCGACAGCCACGGCAGCGATCCAGTTGACGCCGATATAGGCGCCAAGGAAGAAGCCGCCATTGCCTTCGATCTCGACAAGGATTCCGGGGCGGCCGACCCGGCCCTCGGCGTCCTGCTCGTCATCCCCTTCATCCGAGCGCTCGCGCGCCAGACCGGCTTCGATCAGTCCCAGCACCAGGGCGCCGGTGGTCGACCGGGTCAGGCCGAGATCGCGTGCGAGCGCCGCCCGGCTCAACGCGCCGGCACGAAACAGCGCCGCAAGTGCCCGCGTTTCGTTCGGCCGAAGATCGGTCGACACCAGCACGTCGTTCTCCACAATTTGTTTGATTGGCATACTAATAGAATTTCTAGGCGGTTTGAAAGACCCAAGGTTGGGTGCATTGCAACAAACATTCAGCATCCCTAGGCTCATTGACCCAAGTTTCATACGATGATTTGTATCAGAAACTTACAAATTGGCACGGGAGGATGCGATGCCGGTTCTAGCGCGTCTCGAACACATCGTGAAGGATTTCAGTGCCGTCCGCGCGCTGGACAACGTCTCGCTCGACATCAATGAGGGCGAGGTTCTCGGCATGATGGGCGACAATGGTGCCGGCAAATCGACGCTGGTCAAAACCATCGCCGGAAATTTCCAGCCGACGTCAGGCACCCCCCAAGCCTGTCCTCCGGCCGGGGGACATCTTCTCGAAGGCAGGCTTGTCAGTTGCCCGCTTCGCAATCAGAGACTGCCTGTGTCTCTCCAGCAGGCGATCAGATGACCGTCGCCGGCCTGCCTGACGGGCGGTTGCGCCTTTCGGCAATCGGGCAGCGCGACAGGACAGCGGGCGGCAAAGGAGCATCCGGAGGTCTCGGCATCGTGTGCCGCGACGTGGAGCTGAGCCGGAGCTTTCGGCGCCGTCTCATCCGAGGACGCGGCCAGAAGCAGCTTCGTGTAGGGGTGGTTGGGGCCACGAAAAATCTGCTCGGATGACCCCGTCTCGACCAGCCGGCCGCGATAGAGCACGCCGATCCTGTCGGCCATATAGCGCACCACCCTGAGGTCGTGGCTGATGAACAGATAGGTGGTGTCCTTGTCGCGCTGCAGGTCGTTGAGCAAATTGAGCACGGTCGCCTGCACCGAAACGTCGAGCGCAGAGGTCGGCTCGTCCAGCACCACGAGCTTCGGCACGCCGGCAAAGGCGCGCGCAATCGCCGCCCGTTGGCGCTGGCCACCAGACAGCGATCTCGGCTTCTGGTCGACGGTCGTAGCGGCAAGACGAACCGAGGCCAGGAGATCGCCGACACGCTGCTTCACCTCGCTGCGGCTAAAGCCGGCGAGCCGCCGCAGCGGACGGCCGAGGATCCTGCCGATCCGCTGGCGCGGATTGAGCGTGCGGTCGGGTGACTGGAACACCATCTGCACGTCGCGCCGTTCGCTCAGGCTTCTTTTCTCGACGCGCGACGCGACAGTGCTGCCGAACAGCTCGACCGACCCAGCGTCCGGCGTCTGGAGGCCAGTCACGATCCTTGCCAATGTCGACTTGCCGGAGCCGGATTCGCCGATCAGCCCGAACGTCTCGCCCTGGGCTATCTCCAGGTCGATATCGTGCAGGACGGCCTGGGAGCCGAAGGCGTGGCTGATGCCTTTGCAGGCGACGGCGATCGGACGTGCGGCTTCCGGTTGATCGCTGCGGACAGGCTTCGACGGGCCGGTTGTGTGCATCTCGGCCAGCCTGCCGTCGCGCTTGGTGAAGTTGAGCGCCGGGATCGAGGCGATCAGCGCCTTGGTGTACGCGTGAACAGGGTTCTCGAAGACATCGTTGGCGATGCCGCTTTCGACGACCGTCCCCGACTGCATCACGGCCACCCGATCGCAGGCCCGGCGGACCATGTTGATGTCATGGCTGATCAGCAGAACGCTGGTTTTGTGATCGCGGCGCAAGTCCTGCAGGATGGCGACGATCTCGGACTGGACGCTGGCGTCAAGCGCCGTCGTCGGCTCGTCCAGCACCAGCAGCGACGGGTCGAGCGCAATGGCAATCGCGATGTTGGCGCGCTGCTGCATGCCGCCCGACAATTCGTGCGGATAGAGATCGAGCACCCGTTCCGGATTGCTCACCCTGACACGGCTCAGCAGCTCGGCGGCGCGGGTGCGTGCTTCGTCCTGCCGAACCGGGCGATGCCGCATGATCGTTTCGGTGATCTGCCGGCCGATCGTCATGGCCGGATTGAGTGCCGCACCTGGATGCTGGTAGACGGCCGCGATGCGATCGCCCCTTAGCCGACGAAGCTGCTCGCCGGAGAGACTGCGGATCTCGCGACCCTGGAATTCGAGCGCCGACGCGGCGATCCGGGCGTTGCGCGGCAGATAGCGCAAAATAGCGAGAGCCACCGAGCTCTTGCCCGATCCGGACTCGCCGACAAGGCCGAGCGCTTCGCCTTCGCCGATGGCGAGCGACACGCCGTTGACGGCCGGATGCGATCCCCGGCGTCCATCATAGGCGACGGTGAGCTGCTCGACGTTCAGAACCGATGACGACATGTCTTGCTGAAACCACTTTCTTTCGGCGCGGTCTTCGAGGGCAATCGCTTCCGCTTTCGCGCCCCACAATCTCTATAAAATTACTCGAATTAAGCTGGAGCGCAATCTACCTTTCACCGCTCAGGAGAGATTGTCGCAGCCGGTCGAGGCATCGCGACGGTCGCCTGAAGCAGTTCTGCAAGGAGACCGGCATGGCACGCGACCACATGATCCTCAGCGCGTTTTTCTTCAATCCGCAGGGCGATCATCGCATGTCGTGGCGCCATCCGCGCGCGCCGGGCCGCGAAGTGCTCGACTTCGACTTCTACCGCGATCTCGTCCAGTCTGCCGAGCGCGCCAGGATCGATACGATCTTCGTCGCCGACCATGTCGCGATCTGGGATTCCGTACAGAGCGGCGTAGCCCATTACGCCAATGCCCGCCTGGAACCGCTGACGCTGTTGTCGGCGCTTGCCGGCGTGACCAGGCATATCGGCCTCATCACCACCGCCTCGAGCTCCTACAGCGAGCCCTACAATGTCGCCCGCATGTTTGCCTCGCTCGACCATATCAGCAAGGGCAGGGCGTCTTGGAATGTGGTGACGTCGGCCATGGACGAGGAGGCCCGCAATTTCGGCCGCGACGGCAATATCGAGCACGCCTTTCGCTATGAGCGCGCCACCGAATTCCTCGATATCGTCAAGGCGCTGTGGGACAGCTGGGAAGACGAAGCTCTGCTTATCGACAAGGCATCGGGCTATTTCGCCGATCCCGACAAGGTCCATGCGATCAACCACAAGGGCCCGCACTTCAAGGTGCGCGGACCGCTCAATGTCTCGCGCCCGCCGCAGGGCCATCCGCTGATCGTCCAGGCCGGCTCGTCCGAAGACGGCAAGAATTTCGCTACCGCGCACGCCGATGCGCACTTTGCCATCTACAGCACCAAGGAAGAGGGCATCAAATATAGGCAGGACATCAACGAGCGCCTCGCCCGTTACGGTCGCAAGCCCGAGAGCTTCAAGATCCTGCCGGGCATCCTGCCGATCGTCGCAGCTTCCGAAGCGGAGGGACGCGAGCGGCAGGAGTATCTGCAGAGCTTGCTTCCCGATCGGGTCGGCATCGACCTTCTCTCGAGCTGGAGCGGCGTCGATCTCTCCGTATATCCGCCGGACGGCCCGCTGCCGCCGCTGCCGGACGAGAGCACCTTCAATGGCGGCCGCACCTCGCTCAATCGCGTCAAGGAATGGTCGAAGCAGAACCTCACTCTGCGCGAGATCGCTCGCAAGCTCGCCAACAGCGGTTCGGTGCCGACCGTCGTCGGCACACCGAACCAGATCGCCGATCAGCTGCAGGACTGGTTCGAGGCAGGTGCCGCCGACGGCTTCAACCTGATGTTCCCGCTGCTCCCGGAGGATTGGGTGAATTTTGCCGAGCAGGTCGTGCCGGAACTGCAGCGCCGCGGCGTATTCCCCACCGAATATGCGCCGGGGACGCTGCGTGACCGTTTCGGCCTGGCTCGGCCGGCCAACCGCTTCGCCGAACAGCGCGACAATGTGCGCGCCGTATCCTGACTTGGGGCAACTGATATGACCGCAGCGCCAAAACTTCAGCCCCGCGAAGCCACGGCTCCGCAGCTCATCAATGTTCTGCACAGCCCCAAGCGCATTCGGGTCAAATTCGCCGGCCGCACCATCGCCGACAGCCGCAACGTCCTGGTGCTGCGCTCCAACCATTTTCTGCCGATCTATTTCTTCCCGGCCTCCTCGGTGGACCGCTCGCTCTTAAAGCCGTCCGAGCATAGCCAGCGCCATCCCGTCGGTGGCGAAACCACCTATTGGAACCTGGAGACGGGAGAAAAAGCTTCGCCCAACGCGGCCTGGTCGCTTGTCGCGCCGCCGGATGAAAATCTGTCGCCGCTGGCCGGGCGTATCGCCTTCACCTGGAAGGCGGTCGACCAATGGTTCGAGGAGGAAGAAGAGGTCTTCGTCCACGCCCGCGATCCATACGCACGCATCGATGTGCTGCAGAGTTCAAGTCACGTCCAGATCTGGTTCGACGGCGAACTGATCGCCGACAGCCATCGCCCGGTGCTTCTGTTCGAAACGCATCTGCCGACGCGTTTCTACCTGCACCCGGACGATGTCAGGCTCGACCGGCTGACCGCTTCGGACAGCACGACGCGCTGTCCCTACAAGGGCATCGCCTCCTACTGGTCGGGCCGGCGCGCCGACGGCTCGGTAAGCCCCGATGTCGCCTGGAGCTACCGCGATCCCATTGCCGAAATGCCCAAGATCAGGGGCCTCATCGCCTTTTACCCGCAAGCCGTCGACCGCATCCATCTCGACGGCGAACCAGTCGCTTAAGCCATTCAACAGTCATTTCAGACAGGGGTTTCAAAATGACCAAACGCAACGACATCGATACGCTTCGCAATATGTCCGGCGACATGTGGAACGTCGCCGTCGATGAGCACCAGGCCGGCTTCCTCAAGCGCCGCGATCTGCTGAAATACGCAGCCTTGATCGGCCTCACCGGCTTTGCCGCCTCGCAGGGACTTGCTGGTTTCGGCACGGCGCGCGCTGCCGGCGCCGGCGGCACGGTCCGCGTTGGGCTCGGACAGCCGACCAAGGCGATCGATCCCGTCTCCATCACGGATCCGGCCAGCATCGGCGTCATCAGCCAGGTCGGCGAATATCTCATCCTCGACGATCCCAAGGACGGTCTGCAGCCCAAGCTCGCTCTGTCGTGGGAGGCCGACGAGACCGCCAGCCGCTGGACCTTCAAATTGCGGCCGGGCGTGAAATTCCACGACGGCCGCACCGTCACCGCCAAGGATGTGGTGGCGAGCTTCGAGCGGCTGGTCGATCCGGCCAGCGGTTCGTCCGCTTTGTCTGCCTACAAGGGCATCCTGTCCAAGGGCGGCGCCAAGGTCGTCGACGACCAGACAGTCGCCTTTGATCTCGACGGCCCCAACAGCAACTTCCCCTTCTATGTCTCCTCCGACGTCTACAACGCCGTAATACTGCCGGCCGACTATGCCGGCGATTTCGAAAAGAATTTCAACGGCACCGGCCCGTTCAAGCTCGAATCCTTCCGCCCCAAGCAGGGCGCCAGCTTCGTGCGCAACCCTGACTATTGGGGCGACAAGGCGCTGCCCGACCGCGTCGAAATCAAGTTCTTCGACGACGAGCAGGCGCAGGTGCTGGCGCTGCAGGCCGGCCAGCTCGACGTCATCCCGAGCACGACCCGGCTGGAATTGGCGATCGAGGGCAATCCCAACTTCAAGCTGCTCAGCGTGCAGGCAAGCTCGCATGACGAGGTGCATCTGCGGACCGACCAGGCGCCGTTCACCGACAAGCGCATCCGCCGCGCACTGGCGCTCACCATCGATCGCGAGGCGGTGGTCAAGGGCTTGCTCAAGGGCCGCGCCATTGTCGGCAACGACACGCCGTTTGCGCCGATCTTCCCCTCGGCCGATCCGTCGGTGCCGCAGCGCAAGCAGGACATCGCCGAGGCCAAGCGCCTGCTTGGCCAGGCCGGCGTGCCGAACGGCTTCCCGGTGACGCTGACCACCGAACGCGCCTATGACATTCCCGACTATGCGGTGCTGATCCAGAACTTCGCCAAGAAGGCCGGCATCGACATCAAGCTCAACGTGCTGCCGCAGGACGCCTATTATGGCTCGGCGAAGTTCGGCTCGTCGCCATGGCTCGATTCCAATCTCGGCATCACCGATTTCGGACATCGCGGCACGCCCGACATCTTCCTCAACGCGACGCTGAAGAGTTCGGGCGCCTGGAATGCGGCGCATTTCAACAACCCGGCCTATGACGGGTTGCTGCTCGAATACGGCAAGGCCCGCGACCTTCAGGCGCAACGCCTTGCGGCGGGCAAGATCCAGACCTTGCTGCTGGACGAGACGCCGCTGATCATCAGCTACTTCTCGCAATACAGCCGCATCGTCTCGTCGAAGGTCGAGGGCGTCCGCTTCACGGCGATCTCGCATCTGCTGCTCGACCGCGTGACGTTCGCGCAGGCATGATTGCGAGACGTCCAGCCACTCCGGGCACCACAATCCGATGCTGACCGGCCGCACTGTGTCGGTGCGGGCAGCCTCGCTTCTGCTCACGCTGTGGTTGGTCAGTATGCTGGTGTTCTTCGCCGGGCAGGTCCTGCCCGGCGATGTCGGCCGCCTCATGCTCGGGCCGTTCGCCGATGCCGAGGCCGTCGCGGCGCTGAACAGGCAGCTCGGCGCCGACCAGCCGGTGCTCGTGCAATACTGGCACTGGTTCAGCAGCGTGCTGTCAGGCGACTTCGGCACCTCCCTGTCGTTGCGTTTGCCGGTGGCGCCCTTCGTTCTGGAAAGCCTCAAGCGCTCGGCGGCCCTTGCCGGAATTATCCTCGTCTTTCTGTTGCCGCTGGGCATCGGCGCCGGCATCGTCGCCGGTCTCAACCAGGGCCGCTTTGTCGACCGCCTGATCGTACTCGCCGGCGTGTCCTTCGGCATCGTCCCGGACTTCGTCTCCGGCCTGCTGTTGCTCATCGTCTTCGGCCTGTGGCTGAACTGGTTCCCGATCACCGGCGCTGCTCCCGATGGCGCCGGGCTGTGGGTCAGTGGCTATTATCTGATCCTGCCGGCGCTGCCGCTGGTGCTGAACCTTGCCGGCTACATCGCCCGCATGACGCGGGCCGGTGTGATCGAGGCGCTGGCCGCCGACTATACGCGCACCGCCGTCCTGAAAGGCCTTGAGCGTCGCGAAATCCTCATCCGGCACGTGCTGCGTAATGCGCTGACGCCGACCATCGCCGTGCTGGCGACGCAGACCGGTTACATGCTTGGCGGGCTGGTGGTGATCGAAGCGCTGTTCGGCATACAGGGTCTCGGCAATCTGGTGCTCAACGCCGCCAAGTCGCGTGACTTCCCGATGCTCGAAGCCGGCGTGCTGGTCATGGCGACCATCTTCGTGCTGTCGGCCGCGGCAGGCGATCTCGTGAATGCCTTGCTCGATCCGCGGCAGCGCCGCCGTGTTTCGCCATGATGGAACTGATGGAATTGCCGGAGCGCCGTACGCTGGGCTGGCGGGCAGCAAGTCGCATCCGCGAGACTGTTTCGCAGCTGCCGCCCTCGGTGATCGTTGGATCGCTGATCCTGCTGTTCTGGGTCGGCT
Organism: Mesorhizobium sp. M0772; assembly: GCF_040320135.1. Taxonomy (NCBI): domain Bacteria; kingdom Pseudomonadati; phylum Pseudomonadota; class Alphaproteobacteria; order Hyphomicrobiales; family Phyllobacteriaceae; genus Mesorhizobium; species Mesorhizobium sp. M0772. The sequence continues at coordinate 14,606 of NZ_JAMYPB010000030.1, forward strand.
GCGCCGTGTTAGGCAGCCTGTTTGTGCCCTACGATCCCTATGCCGAGGATTTCCTCGTCATGCTGGCGCCGCCTGATGCCGCGCACTGGTTCGGCACCGACCAACTTGGCCGCGACGTGCTGTCGCGCATCGTCGTCGGCTCGCGTGACATCCTGCTGGTCGCGCCGGCAGCAACACTGCTCGGCGTTGCCGCCGGCAGCGTGCTTGGCCTCGTGCTCGGCTATTTCGACGGGCTGATCGACGCCATCGGCGCCAGGCTGCTCGACACGCTGATGGCCTTTCCCTTCATCGTCCTCGTCACCATGGCGCTGGTCGCGCTTGGGCCATCGAACCTCACCGTCATCCTTGTGATCGGCATCGCCTATGCCCCGCTGGTGGCACGGACGGTGCGTGCCGCCGTGCGCGAGCAGCGCGAACGCGACTATGTCAGCGCCGCTCGTCTCGGCGGCGAGAGCGCTCTTTCCATCATGTTCCTCGAGATCCTGCCTAATGTCAGGGAAACCATCCTCATCGAGCTGGTCACAAGGCTTGGCTACGCCTTCTTTTCGATCGCCACGCTGAGCTTCCTCGGCCTCGGCATCCAGCCTCCCTCAGCCGATTGGGGACTGGCGGTCGCCGACGGCTACGGCTTCCTGACCGGCGGCAAATGGTGGGTGGTGATCTTCAACTCCGCAGCCATCGTTTCGCTTGTCATGGCAACCAATCTGATCGCGCAAGGCATGGGGGCCTTCGAAAACAGCGACCGGTGAAGAGCGGAACGCTCAGCAAAGCTGACGCGCAATCGCGGACCGTGCGCTAAAATCGTTCCTCGTGATTCGGCTCTGACAGGGCCTCAAAGCAAGGAACGGCATGAGCAAGGCCCTCATTACATTCGCATTGGTCGCGGTGCTCACCGCATTGCTCATGGCGCTCAGCCTGGGGGTGGCCAGGCACGGCTACCCCTATGGCGCGATCGGCGTGAGGCGGCTGGACGGCATTGCCGATGCCGGCTCGTTCCTGCCGCTCGCCGCCGTCTATTTCTTCGGCGCCATGCTGATGATGATCCTGCCGATCCGCGCCGCCGGCATCGTCTTGACCCATGCTGCGGATGCGCTGTTCTGGGCGGTGATCGCCCTGTTCGCCACGATTGTCGGCTGTCTCGTCGCCCGCTGGGCTTTCGGCCAGAGCAGCGTGCTGTGGGCGCTCCTGAACTGGCGTTTCCTGTTCGCCGCGGCCATCGTTGGCAGCCATTTCACCATGAACGAGCTGCGCCGTAACATCCTGCTCAGAAGCCTGTTCTTCGTCATCTTCGCCGCGGCAACGCTGGCTTGCCTGTTCTGGACCTTTCCGACCTGACAGGCCGCTTCATATTGTCCATCTTGAGGCCGCGGCTTTCATAGCCGCGCGCCATCGGCTATCCAGTCCGCAGCCAGATTTCAGCCCTCACAGTGTCGTCATTTGTCTGATAAATGATTCAGGCATACGGCACCCCCAGCGAACCAATACAAGGAAACCGCGACATGAGCCTCTTTCGTAAAAATCTGATCGATGGCGAGTGGGTGGGCGAGGCCGGCTCGCGCAACATCAATCCCTCGAACACGGGCGATGTCGTTGGCGAATATGCCTCGGCCGGCGCCGAGCAGGCAAAGCAGGCCATCGCGGCGGCCAAAGCCGCCTTCCCGGCCTGGTCGCGTTCGGCGCCGCTGGTGCGCCACCCCGGGCTGAAAAAGGCGTCGGACGAGATCATGGCGCGCAAGGACGAGATCGGGCGCGCGCTGTCGCGCGAGGAGGGCAAGACGCTGGCCGAGGGCATTGGCGAGACCATCCGCGCCGCCCAGATCTTCGACTTCTTCGCCGGCGAGACGCTGCGCCTGTCGGGTGAATTGGTGCCCAGCGTTCGCCCGGGCGTCGGCGTCGAGATCACCCGCGAAGCCGTCGGCGTCGTCGGCATCATCACGCCGTGGAATTTCCCCATCGCCATTCCCACCTGGAAAATCGCGCCGGCACTCACGCATGGCAACACCATCGTCTTCAAGCCGGCCGAACTCGTCCCCGAAAGCGCCTGGACCATTGTCGACATCCTGCACCGCGCCGGCCTGCCGAAAGGCGTGCTCAACCTGGTCATGGGCAAGGGCTCGGTGGTCGGCCAGGCCATGCTCGACAGCCCCGACCTCAACGCCATCACCTTCACCGGCTCGGTCGGCACCGGCAAACGCGTCGCCGCGGCAAGCGTCGAGCACATGCGCAAGTTCCAGCTCGAAATGGGCGGCAAGAACCCGATGGTTGTGCTCGACGACGCCGACCTCGCCACGGCTGTCGAGTGCGCCATCAACGGCGCCTATTTCTCGACCGGCCAGCGCTGCACGGCATCGTCGCGCCTGGTGGTGACCGAAGGCATTCACGACCGCTTCGTTGCCGCGCTCAAGGAGCGCCTGGAAAAGCTCGTCATCGGCGATGCGCTCGATGCCAAGACCCAGATCGGGCCCGTCGTCGATGCGAGCCAGCTGAAGCAGGACGAGGACTATATCGCCATCGGCAGCCAGGAAGGCGCCAACCTCGCCTTCGGCGGCGAGCGGCTGGACCGCGAAACACCCGGCTTCTATCTCAGGCCGGCGCTGTTCACCGAGAGCACCAACGCCATGCGCATTTCGCGGGAAGAAATCTTCGGGCCGGTCGCCAACGTCATTCGCGTCAAGGACTATGACGAGGCGCTTGCGGTTGCCAATGACACCCCCTTCGGCCTGACCTCCGGCATCTGCACCTCTAGCCTCAAGCATGCCACGCATTTCCGGCGCAATTCCGAGGCCGGCATGGTGATGGTCAATCTGCCGACCGCCGGCGTCGATTTCCACGTCCCGTTCGGTGGCCGCAAGGGCTCGAGCTACGGCCCGCGCGAGCAGGGCCGCTATGCCGCGGAGTTCTACACTACGGTGAAGACAGCCTACACCTTTGCCGGCTAATCGACGGGTGAACCGATGACAGCGGCGAAAGAGGAACTGACCTGGCTCAACCCGCCGCCGCACCATGCTTTCGGTAATGGCATCGTGCATGTGCGCACCGGCGGGGAAACCGACTTCTGGCGCGAAACCTTTTACGGCTTCTGGCGTGACAATGGCCATTTCCTGTATCGGCCGGTCGAGGGTGACTTCAGCGCCGAAGTCACCGTCAAGGGCGACTACAAGGTGCTCTACGACCAGGCCGGGCTGATGCTGCGGCTGAGCGAAACGCACTGGATGAAGGCCGGCATCGAATACACCGACGGGCTGGCGTATTTCTCTGTCGTCGTCACCAACGACACCTCCGATTGGTCCCTTGTAGCCATCGCGGCCGGCCCCGACGGCGTCCGCATCCGCCTGACCCGCCACGCCGAGGCGATCCGCGTCCAGTATCTGGACTCCACCGATAGTCACTGGAAGCCGGTGCGGCTGGCCTATTTCCCGGTCTCGAAATCCGTCGATGTCGGCATGATGTGCTGCTCGCCGCAGCGCGAGGGTTTCGAAGTCACCTTTTCGGGCTTTACGGTCGGCCCGCCGATTTCCAGGCAGTTGCACGACTGAGGGCGATACCTAGCCGTCCGCGCGGTGCTGGAAGAACTGTAAAAACAGTTCTCTTTCGGTGGTGATGTCGAGCTTCTCATAGATGCGGCGGCGGTGGTTCTTCACCGTGCCGACGGTGATGCCGAGCCGCTCGGCGATGTTGGCGGTCGGGTGACCCGCGAGGATCAGCTGCACCAGTTCGCGCTCGCGCAAGGAAAGCTCCGGCCACAGGCTCGCAGGAATAGTCGGCTCTTGCCGGGGCGAGGCGCCGGGGCCGGTCGGCGCCGATGTGCGGGAGAATTCCGTCCCCCGCGCCTCAATGTCGAGTGCATGCAGCGCCTCGAACACCGGCAGCCGCTCGTCCAGCAGGGCGATCTCGCTCTCCTTGAAGGTGGAGGTCGAGCGGTCGAGGAAGATGCCGAGGCACCAGTCGCCGCCATCGGCCAGCATGATGCCGACCTCGTCGCAGATTTCCGACTGCGCCAGGAAGCCCGCTATGTACTGGCCGCGCTTGGCCTCGTCGTCGGCAAGCCGCTTCAGCGGCAGGATGCCCAGCCTCTGCTCACGCCGCCACGAGGCATAGAACGGGTCGAAGACGTAGTAATTGTCGAGATAGCGCCGGACCATCTCGTCGGAGAAGCGCCGGTGCTTGATGAATTCCGGCGTCTTCGTCGCCGAATATCGGGTCACGGTGACGAGATCGTGCTCGATGTCCGCGCCGATCAGGTCGATCAGGCAGTCGACATGCCTGTCCGTACCGGTGGCGGCAATCGCCCTGGCGAGCGGCCCCCAGATATTGCCCATGCGCATGCCCTTTTCTCAGCGATCCCGGTCCGGCGGTCATTGTGTCTTTTGGCACATGGCGCAAGGCCGCCCAAGGAATCTAGCTTGAGCATCCTAGAGCAATCCCGAGGCGACCGTGACACAACCCAACCTCACCAGTCCCATCGTCGGCAATCCAATCGTCATCGGCATCGACGCCGGCGGCACCATGACCGACACGATCCTTGTCGACCAGGACGGCCACTTCAAGATCGGCAAGTCGGCAACCACGCCGAAGAACGAGGCCGAAGGCTTCCTCGCATCGGCCGAAGACGCGGCCGACGCCTGGGGCATCTCGCTGGAGCAGCTGTTCTCCGGCGTCAACGTCGTGCTCTATTCCGGCACCGGCATGCTCAACACACTGTTGTCGCGCACCGGGCGCCGGCTGGGCCTGATCACCACCAAGGGTCTGGAAGACATGATCCTGATGGGTCGCGGCCTGCAGGCCTGGGCCGACTATTCCTATGCCGACCGGCTGCATGCGGTGACCCACCACCATCCCGATCCGCTGGTGCCGCGCCGTCGCACCCATGGCGTCACCGAGCGCATCGACCAGTTCGGCGACATCGTGCTGCCGCTCTACGAGCATGAGGTCTCGGCTGCGGCCAAAAAGCTGATTACCGGCAAGGTCGAAGCGATCTGCATCATGACCATCTTCTCGCACGTCAATCCGGTGCACGAAAAGCGCATCGCCGAGATCTGCCGCGAGGAGGTGCTGAAAGCCGGCGCCGACATCCTCGTCTACACCAGCCACGAGGTCCGCCCGGTCATCCGCGAACAGTCGCGGCTGAACTCGGTGCTGATCGAAGCCTACGCGACGTCGCGCGGCCGCAAGCAGCTTAGGGGTATCGAGGACGTTTCGAAAAAATATGGCTTCAAATACGGCGTGCAGACGCTGCTGTCCTTTGGCGGCCTGACCTCGATCAACCATCCGCGCCTGCACGAAACCATGATTTCCGGCCCGATCGGCGGTATTCTCGGCGCGGCCTATGTCGGCAAGCTCATCGGCAACGACTCCCTGATCTGCTCGGACATGGGCGGCACCTCCTTCGACATGGGCGTCATTTCGCGCGGCCAGACGCGGATCGAGAACGAGCCGCTGATGGACCGTTTCAAGCTCAACGTGCCGACGCTGCATCTCGACACGATCGGCGCCGGCGCCGGCATGATCCTCAAGGTCGACCCGCTGACCAAGAAAGTCTCGCTCGGGCCGGAAAGCGCCGGTTCCGACCCCGGCCCCATCTGCTTCGCCAAGGGCGGCACTGAACCCACCATCGCCGATTGCGACGCCATACTAGGCCGCCTCAACCCGTATTATTTCCTCGGCGGCAAGGTCGTCTTGCAGGTCGAGAAGGCGCGCAAAGCGTTTGAGGAAAAATGCTCCAGCATCCTTGGCGTCGGTGTCGAGGAGGCTGCCGAAGGCATGATCGACATGCTGGAAGCCGATGCCAACAACGCGCTGCGCCGGGTCATCTCCGGCCAGGGCATCCATCCCTCGGAATTCACGCTGCTGTCCTATGGCGGCTCGGGTCCGCTGCATCTGGCCGGCTGCTCAAGGGGCATCGGCTTCAAGGACATCATCACCTTCCAGTTTGCCGCCGCCTTCTCGGCCTTCGGCTGCACCACCGCCGATTTCATGCGTCGGCATTCGGTCTCGACGCAGCACGACATCGGCGCCCGCGCAAGCGATGACGAGCTGCTCGCTTTCGGCAAGAAGGTCACCGACGTCTGGAATGATCTCACCAAGGCGGCGGTCGACGAGATGATCAGCGACGGCCATATCAGAGACAAGATCAAGACCGTGCCGTTCCTGATGATGCGCTACACCGGCCAGCTCGAGGATGTCGAGGTCATGGCACCGCTTGCCGAGGTCAATTCGGCTGACGACATGCGTAGGGTCATCGACGAGTTCGAGGCGGTCTACGCCAAGGTCAACCATCGCGTTTCGCGCTATGGCGAAGCCGGCTTCACCATCACCGAGCTCGGATTGATCGCCACCGCCGACAAGGTCAAGCCGGTGCTCTTGAAGCGCCCGCTCGGCAAGTCGGCTCCGGCAGCAGCGCACAAGGGCGTGCGCGAGGCCTATATCGGGGGACGCTGGCACAAGGCCAATCTCTACGAGATGGACCTACTGCAGCCCGGCCATGAGGTGATCGGTCCGGCCATCATCGAACATCCCGCCACCACGCTCGTTGTTCATCCGCAGGACCGTGTCCACGTCGATGAGTGGACGCTGCTGCATTACACCCATTCTTGAAAGGGCACCGCCATGTTGGACAGACCTGCCTCGGCCCTGCGCCTTCGCGAACGGCTGCTCGATTCAGAACGGCTGATGGAAGAGACCGGCTGCTATGACGGCATCACCGAGCTCACGCTACGCAACCAGGACCCGCTGAAATTCGAGACGCTGCACACCAAGCTGCGCGCCTATTGCGTCTCGGCCCGCGAAATGGCCCGCCGCATCTCGGCCTCGCCCGGCGTGCGCGAAGTCGGCGAAATGGTGGTGGCGATCTATACGCCCGAGGGCGATGCGATCGCGCTGTCCAACGGCATCATGGTCCACGTCCACACGATGAGCCGCTTCATCAAATGGATGATCAAGAACGATTACGAGGAAAACCCGAAGATCCGCGAAGGCGACATCTTTGCCAACAACGATGCCTTCATCGGCACCGTGCAGGTGCCCGACGTCATGGACGTGGTGCCGATCTTCCATCAAGGCACGCTGGTCGGCTGGGCCGGTGCGGTCTGCCACGAGCTCGAAGCCGGCGGCATCACGCCCGGCGGCGACGTCTGCTTGGCGCAGGAGCGCTTCACCGAAGGCCTGTTCGTCTGCGCCGAGAAGATCGGCGAGAATGACGAGATCCGCCGCGACTACGTCATCCGCTGCGAGCGCAATCTACGCATGCCGATCTACTGGGTGCTCGACGAGAAGGCCAAGGTCGCCTCCTGCATCGACATGCGCGAAAGCGTCAAGCAGCTGATCTCCGAGATCGGCCTCGACTACTGGATGAAGGTGTCGAAGGAGTTCATCGAGGAGGGCCGTCGCGCCCAGCTCGCCCGCACCCGCCAGCTCACCGTGCCCGGCATTTATCGTGGCCACACCTTCTACGGCCATGTCACGGCGGGCAAGCCCGGCTTCCAGCTGCTTGGCGATCCCGACTGGCTCTACAACATCCCGATCGAGATGGAGATCACCACCGACGGCAAGATCACCATGGACTTCGAGGGCACGCAACCCTGGGGCTACCATTCGATGAACTGCACGCCGGCCGGCATGGATGGCGGCATGTTCGTCACCTTGACCCAGCACATGAATTTCGAGGGCCTGGTCAATGACGGCGCCTGGATGGCGACCGAGCTGAAGCTGCCGCACGGCACCTGGACCAACCCCGACAATGAGATGGTGGCGACCGCCACATCCTGGGCGCTGCTGCTGCCGGCCTATGGCGTGTTCCAGCGCCTTTTGTCGCGCGGCTTCGTCGCGCGCGGCTTCGTCGAGGAGGCCTTCGTTGGCCAGGTCAACAGCCCGATGATCGAGATGGGCGGCGAAAGCCAGTACGGTACGCCGTTCGGCATGGCGCATTTCGAATGCGCCGCCGCCGGCTCCGGCGCGCTGGCCATCGCCGATGGCCTCGACACCGCCTATGTCGGCTGGAATCCGGAATCCGACATGGGCAACATCGAGGTCTGGGAACAATCGATGCCGATGGTCTATATCGGCCGCTCGATCGTCCCCAATTCAGGGGGCGCCGGCAAATATCGCGGCGGCTGTTCCTTCGTCTCGACCTGGCTGATCAACAAGACCTCGCACCTGCGACTGCACACCTCGGAACACTCCTCGCGGGTATTCGACAATGGCGGCATGTGTGGCGGCTATCCCGCGCCGACCTGCCAGAAGCATCGCGCGGTACGCAATTCCAACATCCATGAACTGGCGGCAAAAGGCGAACCGCTCGCGCATGCCCCAGGTATCGATCCGCATGTCTCCGACTACGAGAAGAACATCGGCGGCGACCATGCCGTGGTCGAAGGCCCCTACATCACCTCGCCGCACAAGTCGGGGGACATCTTCAGCCATTCCTACAATGGTGGCGGCGGTTACGGTGACGTGCTGGAGCGCGATCCGGTCAAGACCGCCTGGGATGTCGAGAACGGTTTTCTCACCCGCCAGGCGGCGATCCAGATTTTCGGCATCGTGCTGAAGGACGACGCCGAGGGTTATCCGGTTGCCGATATCGACGCCACCGTCGAACGTCGTGCCGCCATGCGCAGAGAGCGTCTGGCCAAGGCGATCCCGGTTTCCGACTGGATCGCTGCCGAACACGGCCGTGTCGAGAAGGCCGACTTCGCGCCCGAGGTGAAGAAAATGTATGCCAGCGCGATCAAGCTGTCGTCGCGCTTCACCAGGGATTTCAGCGATTTCTGGACCGTCGACGCCAGATCGATCTTCATGCCGGGAGCAAAGCCATGACCTCGTACAGCAAGGAAGTCCTCGGCGATCTCTCAGCCGGCAAGCTCCCCTGGCCTCAGACAAAGCGCATCATGAGCGCCTACAAGGACGACGACCGCTTCTTCAAGATGCTCGCCGTCTATCAGGACCGTGTCACCTGGAAGGACCCGATCCTGCTGCCGGTCTCGGATCACCTGTTCATCTGCCAGAGCGGCGACGAGCGCATCACCCGTTGCGAATGCGGCCACTCCTTCGGCGACTACCGCAAGAACTGGAAGCTCAAGGCCGCGATCAACGTGCGCAACACCGAGGCAGCGCTGCGCGAGATCTATCCCAACAGCGATATCCCCGATCCGCAATGGATGGAAATCCGCGAATTCATCTGCCCGCAATGCGGCACCATGCACGAGGTCGAGGCGGCAGCACCCGGCTATCCGATCGTGCATGATTTCGAACCCGATCTCGAAGGCTTCTACCGCGAGTGGCTGGGCAAACCGCTTTAGCGAAACTCGATGTTACGGCCGCGTTGCCGGCAAGGTAGCGCTCCTAGCCGGCGACGGACTATGAATAAACGCATCGTACGTCGCATCGGAGACTGCCCACCATGACAGACCTTTCCGGCCGCAGCGCCATCGTCACCGGCGGGTTTTCCGGCATGGGTTTCGCCATTGCTACGGCCCTGGCGCAAGCCGGCGCCAATGTCGCCGTCGGCTCCTACATCGCGCCCGCCGGCGCCGACAGATCCGACGCCGCCTACTATCCCGGCGCCGATGAACTCGAGCGCGTGCGGTTGGCCCTGTCGGCACACGGCACCAGGGTTTGTGCCGCCCATCTCGATGTCCGCGACAGCGAGGTGACCAACCGGTTTGCAGCCGACGCGCAGGCCGCCATCGGCCCGGCCGACATACTGGTCAATGCCGCGGGCACCACCGCAGAACAGCCGGTCTGCGGCCATTCCGACGCGCTGTGGGACAAGATCGTCGACACCAATCTCAGCGGAGCGTTCCGCGTCACCCGAGCTGTGCTGCCCGGCATGATCGAGCGCGGCTGGGGCCGTATCGTCAACATCGGCTCGACGGCGGCTTCCGTCGGCTGGAAGGACAACCCGGCCTACTGCGCCTCGAAGGCCGGGCTGCTCGGCCTTACCCGCTGCGTGGCGCTGGAAGGCGCCGCGCACGGTGTCACCTGCGTCATGATCAGCCCGACCTGGGTCGAGACCGAACTGATGCGCCGCAACGTGGCGCAGGTCGTCGAGCGTGAGGGCAAGGGCAGAACCGCCGAGGAAGCGATGGCCGAGATCGCCAAGGGCAATCCCCAGCAGCGCATGCTGCAGCCGCAGGAAATCGCGGCTCTAGCCGTGTTCCTGTGTTCGGATCTGGCCAAGGGCATCACCATGGAAAACATCCAGATCACCGGCGGGGCGCTGTGGTAGTGTGTTCTCCTCGCCTGATCAGAGCTGCCGTGCTGGGTGGGCTACCGGCTGACCTCTCCCTGTTCGCTGGAGCAATTCCACGAAAAGTGTGAACGGGTTCCAACAGGAATTGCATCAAAACAAAGGGTTAGAGCAGTTCGTCGTTCCCGCAAAACGGTGAACGGCTCCGATGTAAGACAAGGTGACCGGATTTGCCATTGAGCATGGCGTGCGATAGGTTATATTGCACTGCACAATGGAGATGCCGTTTATTGCACGCCCCTGTTTGCGGACATGCCGGCTGGCTTGCGGCCGGTCTGGCTTGCCGACCTTGGGCCGCGTCGCCGGGACTCTGAGATGAAAATTCCAAAGGCCCTGCTGGTCGACCCCGAGAAGAACTCGGTCTATGGCGCCTTTGCAGTGGCCGTATCGGTCTGGGCGTTCTCCTATTCCGTCATTTTCGGCCAGGTGCTGATCCTGGCCTACTACGCCGTCTGGCTTCCGCTTATCCTCGTCGACTACCGGCGCTTCCTGCGGCAGTTGTCTAGCGCCTGGCTGCCGTTGCTGTTCGCGGCCTATGTCTGCTTCTCCGTCTTCTGGTCGCAGGCGCCCGGCATCACCGCCAGAACCGCGGTCCAGTACTTTTCCCACATTGCCTGCGCCTATGTCGCGGCGCGCACCGTCAGCGTACGCACCCTGACGCTCGGCGCCCTGATCGGGATATTCTTCGTCCTGCTCTATTCGCTCAAGGTCGGGGCTTATTCCGAGGACGTGCTTGACGGCACCTACAACTTCGTCGGCGCCTTCGCCTCCAAGAACCAGGTCGGCTTCGTCGGCTCGCTTGGCATCTATTTCTCCGTCGTTTTTCTTACTTTCCTGCGGCGTGGTCGGCTGAGCTTCATACTAACGGTGCCTGTGGTGCTGTTGTCGGCCTTTGTGCTGGTGGTCTCGCATTCCGCCACCTCGATGGCCTCGATACCGGCGGTCCTGGCGCTGATTGCGCTTCTTGCTATGACCAAGCTTTTGTCGCGGCGCTATCGCCGGGTGATCTTCGTGGTCGGCGCTGGTCTGGTCGTCGTGGTGGCCGTTGTTGCGCTCAATCTCGGGCTCATGGACTTCGTGCTTGGCCTCTTTGGTAAGGATTCGACACTCACCGGGCGGACATATCTTTGGGAGCAGGGCTGGAACGCTGCGCAGCGCTCGCCGATCCTCGGCGTCGGTTATGCCGCCTATTGGGTGCAGGGCTTTGCCGAAGCCGAGCGGCTGTGGAACGAATTCTACATCACCACTCGCACCGGCTTCCATTTCCACAACACCTATGTCGAGGCGCTTGTCGAGCTCGGCTTCACCGGCGCGATAATGGTGTCGCTGATCTTGCTGCGCACGCTTTATGGTCACGTTTCGACGGTGATCTTCAAGGCATGGCAGGCCGAATCGGTGGTGCTCTTCGGCGTGATGGTGCTGCTGCTCATCCGCTCCTTCGTCGAGGTCGAGATCCTCAACCCTTACATCATGGGCTCGTTCCTGATGTATTTCAGCTACTTCAAGCTGGCGCGGCTGCCGGTCACCCGCACGCGCTGGTCGCCGGCCTTCGAGCCGGCGGAGGCGGCAAGGGGCGAACCAGCCTGGCCCGGGCATGCCGGCCGTCCGGCCGCCGATCAAGCAAGCCCATGCGTGTCACCCAAAACTGCATAGCGGCTTTGGAGCAGCGACATCCGCGTGAATTCCTTCAAAGCAGCGCGCCGTATCGGTTCGCGGCCTAAAATCGCACATAGCAAAATCTCCGCCAGGCGGGCCTGACGGAGATTGGAATTCTTTGCTCTGGATGGATAGAAAGCGCTGGATCGCGACGTAGTCCCACAGCCTACTGACTGGCCGTCGGCGCCAGCTTCACCTTGATGACGTCGCCCGGCAGCACCGGCGTATCTTCCTTGGCGTCGATCTCGCTGGTCTTGCCGTCGGTCACGCGCACCAGCGAATAGATGAGCGCCGGCTCTTCATTGTTGTTTGTTATGGCGGCGGTCGTGGCCGGGTCCGATGCCTGGGCCATCAGGCCCTGTTGCATGTTGACCCTGAGTGCGGCTTCGTTGAGGTCTGCTTCGACCTGCTGCCGGTCGGCGGCAAGTCTCGAGTTCAACGTGTTCTGGGCATCGATGGCATCCTGCGTCGCCTTGCTGACCGACTGCTTGGCGGTGAGGATCGCCGTCTCATAGTCCAGGATCTTGCCCTGCAGATCGGTGACCGACTGTTGCGAGGAAAGCAGGCGTGCGTTGGCGACCAGGCCCTTTTGCGCCAGCGGACCGATACTGTCCGCCTGCTGCTGCGCCAGGTCGACCTGCTTTTGCTGGTTGACGATCTTTTTCTGCAGCGCCTCGATTTCGGACTGCAGGACCCCTTTCAGATCGTCAAGCGCCTGCAGCTTCAGCTTCAACGCTTTCTGGTCGGAGATCAGGATCTGCATTTCGTCGGCGACGATTGTCGCCAGGCGCGGGTCGCCCTCGACTTCCTTAGGCGCCTCGAAACTCTCCTTGCCGGCGAGATCGGCATCGATGCGGGCACGCTTGACGATCAACCGCACGCGCTGGTCGTCATAAATGTCGAAATTGCCCTTGGCGGTGATCAGATCCTTGCCGAGCTGGGTGCCGAAATCGGCGTTGCGCCGGATGCCGCCGGCGATGCTGATCGCCTTGAGCACGGTCAGCTCCGGCACATAGGGAAACTGGCCAGGCGTCTGGATCTCGCCCGAGATGTAGAACGGCCGGAACTGCACCATTTCCACCGAGGCTTCCGGCTTGTCCGACAAGGCAAGCTTGCGCTGCAGGGCGACGCTGATCGCGGCCGCAACATCCGACGTGGTCTTGCCGGCGGCCGGCAGTTCGCCGACGAACGGCACCGACAAATTGCCGGCTGGACCGACCGAATATTCGCCGTTTACCGCCGACCAGTCACGGAACGTGCCTTCCACCGTCTGCCACTCGGCGACGCGGATGTTGAGCTTGTCCTGCGAGCCGAGCCGGTACTCGTCGGCCATGGCCGGAACCGCGAGCGACAGAGCGAGGCACGTGGCGACGAGCCGTGCCGGCCGCATCGGGCCGGCAAGGCGAAAATACGCTGATATGTCTGTTTTCAACTGAACGTTTCCGATCCGTTTTGGCCCCATCCGCCCGATAGGCCTGCTGCCGAGTGCCTCCTTCGGAACCTGGCAGAATACTATGGCTGCAATGCGAGACCGGCCCATCGCCGAATAGCTTTGGACCGGATTGGCTTCGGGCCGTACCGGCCCGATTGCTGACCAGTTGCGGTCGGTCAGTAGGAACCGCGCGACATCCACACCGCAGGCACGGTCTTGAGGATGATGCGAACGTCTTCGAACAGCGACCAGTTCTCGACATAGTGACGGTCGAACGCGACGCGGCTGTCATAGGAGACATCGTTGCGTCCGCTGACCTGCCAGAGCCCGGTCAGGCCCGGCCGCGACTTCAAATAATAGACCGCGGCGCTGCCGTAGATCTCAAGCTCGTCACGCACCACCGGGCGAGGCCCGACAAGGCTCATATCGCCCTGCAGGATGTTGATGATCTGCGGCAGCTCGTCGAGGCTGAGCTTGCGCAGAACGGCGCCGACGCGGGTGACGCGCGGATCGTTCTTCAGCTTGCGGGTCGCGATCCATTCGGCGTTGGCTTCCGGATTGGCCGCGAGATAGGCGGCCAGCACACGTTCGCCGTCTTCGACCATGGTGCGGAACTTGAGGCAGGGGAAAATCCGCCCACCGCGTCCGATGCGCTTGTGGCCGTAGAAGATCGAGCCGCCGTCGGAAAGCTTGACCAGAAGGGCCACCATCAGGAACAGCGGGCTAAGCGCCACCAGGCCGACAAGTGAACCGAAAATATCGAAACTGCGCTTCAGCAGCCCGCCGATGGGTGGCGGAAAATCTACGCCGACATGCGAAAATGCCGCATTGGCCGACTTGGCAACGTCCCTCATGCAAAAGCTCCATACGTTGAACGGATGGTTTATGCCACGATACCAAAAAAATGCTGCAGCGCAACACACAATTTCCCATATGGCTGAAATAGTCACGTCAGGAATTGACTAAATAATAAACCCTCCTTGCCCAAATTTTGCCCTTTATGGCGGGTTTGTGACGAATAATTAGCAACCGTAGGAAATGTAATGCCTTTTTTCGGCGGGTTTTGGGCAAATCGTCCTTTGCTGCAGAGGGAACGGCTTTAACTGATTTTCGAATCACTGGCTTTGCTAAATTAATCAAGTAAAATACTAATCAACATTGTAGATTCTACTGTAGTATAAAGCGCATGACGAGTTAGGTCACCACCCCTGCATGTGCATCGCAGCATGGCGGAGTCCAAGCCGCCGCCAAGCCGAAAATTATTGCAGGTTGCCCTTGCCGTCAGTTTCGCGCCTTAATAGAGTCGCAAATTATTCCTGATAGAGTCTGGATGGGTTGGGAAGGCCGGAAGCAACCGGCCAAAAAGAGCAGCTAAATAAGCTCGCATGGCGAATGGGGAGATACTCGGGTGGGTAAGTCATCGCTTTTGCATGCTCGGGCCGGTTGACGGGCCGCCGAACATGTCATTACCAAAATTCGTCATTGGAATGGTTTTCGCCCTCGCGATCGTGGTCGCGTGGTCCTATGTCGACGGCGCGACGGTCACCACAACGGTGCTTCGCGTCATCGGCTGCGCTGTCCTCATCCAAATCGGTTATTTCCTGCTGGTGTATGTGATGATCGCCAGGAGCGCGCCGACATCGGCCGACAGGGCTCGTGACGCCGAAAGAAGCCTCGGCGCCGACAAGGCGGTTGAAGGCGAGAAGCTTTCGGCGAGGCGCAGCGTGCATTGAACAAACTGAAGCCGCAAGGTCGGCCTCGGATCATCTTGCAGCCGGACTCAGCCTGCTTCGGCCGGCTCGGGTTCCGATTGCTCGCCTGAAAGCATTTTCGACAGGCGGCTGCCGGCCTTCGCTTTCAACCTCTGATATTGCCCGACTTCGACGATTCGTCCATTTTCGACTGCAACCACCCAGTCGGCGAAGGCGATCATCGATGGTCTGTGCGCAATGGTCAGGATCGTCATCGATCCGCGCAAGCCGTCGATCGATTTGGCGATCAGGGACTGGTTCTGCCAGTCGAGCGCGCTGGTCGCCTCGTCGAGAATGAGCAGCGAAGGTTTGCGCAGCAGCGCGCGCGCCAGCGCGATGCGCTGGCGTTCGCCGCCCGAGAGCCGGACGCCGCGGTCGCCGACCACCGTGTCGAGCCGCAACTCCAGCCGCTCGACGAAGTCGGCGCCATGCGCAGCGCGCAGTGCAGTCCACAGCTCCGCGTCACTGGCTTGCGGCGCGGCAAGGCGCAGATTGGCGGCGATCGTATCGTGCAGCAGGAACACGTCTTGCGGCACATACGCCACCTGGTCGCGCCAGCGCCGGCGGTTGGCGGCGCCGATCTCGACGCCATCGGCCAGGATTTTGCCCTCGCTCGGTTCGAGCAGGCCAAGCAGCATGTCGGCAAGCGTGCTCTTGCCCGAGCCTGACGGACCGATCAGCGCCGTTACCTTGCCGGCGGGAAGGCCAAACGTCACATCGCTCACCACCGGCTTGCCGCCGGCCTCATAGGCAAAGGAGACGTTGCGGATGTTGAGCCCGACATCGAGCGACAGCTTGGCATCCGATTCGAGGTTTGCCGGCTCGCTTTCGGCATCGAAACGCGCCTGCATGTCGCGCATCGAGGCATAGGCCGGCAGATTGATCAGCACCTGCTGCGCCTGCATCTGCATGTCCATGAAACGCGGCGCGATGCGCATGAACACCAGAAGCAAGACTACGATCTCGGCCAGTGAGAGGTTGAAGCGGACCAGGGCGACATAGATGAACAGGCTCAGACCAATGACGCTGGCGACCTGGAACAGCGCGGTGCCGATGGTGCTGTTGCGCACATAGTTGATGTTGTCGGCCTTCATCTTCTCCAGCGTCGCGCGAAGCTGCGCGTAATAGGTCGCCTCGACATTCAGGCTCTTGGCCACCTTGATGCCGCCGAGGAACTCCGAGACCGTTCGGTACTGCTCCTGGCGATTGCTGGTCAAGACCCGGCCGAAGGCGCTGGCTCGTGCCCGAAACGGCTGCAGTGCCAGGAAGGTGACGATGCCGACGACAGTGGCAAACGCCGTCATCACTGGCGAAATGAACAGCGAGACAACGAGATAACCCGCCAGAAGCACGGCGATCTGCACCAGCATCAGCAGCGAGAACGCCGCCGACTGCACGCGGTCGATATCGCCGGTCAGCGCATGGTCGAGATCGGAGCTGCGCATGCGCGCGAATATCCCCCACCGCGCCTTGCCGATGCTCTCGAACAGGTTCATGCGCAGGCGATTGATGAAGTCGAGCAGCAGTCGCGCCATGTAGACGGATTTATAGCGGTTGAACGCTGCCTGCAGCGCGACAAGCCCGACCAGCAGGCAAAGCACCGTGGTCAATTGCAGCGTTCCGTCCGGAGCCAGCCAGCGCACCCAGTCGCGGTCAGGCAACCTGACCGCGAAATTCTGCTCGGGTCGCCCGACCAGATGCAGCAGCGGCACCAGAAGCAGGATCGAGATGCCTTCGGTCAGGCTTCCCAGGATCAGGAACAGCAATGCCGTGAAGGTCCTGCGCCCGCCGATCCGGGCCATGGCGGCGCCGAAACCGGCGACATCGCGGTAAAACGAAAAGCGCAGGATCTGCGATGCGGACATGTCAGTCACCGCGGCCCTTTGTCGGCCGCCAGATCGTTTTCGATCAGGGCGACGGCTTCGCCGATACGGTCGAGCCCGGTGGGCACTTCGAGGCGACAGACGCCGATCTGGCTGGCCAGGGCCGCGCATTGGCGAAGATGTGTCGTGGCAAAATCGCCGACCAGGGCTGGACGGCCGAAACGCGTCACATAGGAAAATTTGATGATGGCCGGCAGGGCGCCGATGCCTGGCAGCGGCGTGATCGCTGCCTTATCGCCGCGCTCGAGGATATAGATCCGGGTCGCCGGCACCGCGTCTGCCGCAAATCCGGCGTGCAGGCGATGCTGCATCTTGTCGATCGCCGCATGCACCTGCGGGCGTATTTCTGCCTGGCGGATGGGAAACGCGGCGGCGGCATCGGCGGCGAGCTTCAACTGCGGAAAACCCGGAACGATCATCGGCCGGTCCGTGAGATCGAGCGCCACGACATCGTCGGTCAGCAATCGATGCCCGGCACGGATCATCGCGCTCGCCGTCGTCGATTTGCCGGCGCCCTTGTCGCCCATGAAGACAGCGCTCTTGCCGCCGACCGCAATGGCGCTGGCGTGCAGGATGAGCAGGCCGCGCTGGTGCAGGAGCAGTGCCATGACCGGACCGAGCAGCGGAAACGCCAGCAGCGCATCGTCGACATCGGGCGCCGGCTCCACCTCGATCCGGCAGGCATCGGTGATCAGGAAGGCGCCGACCGTCTGCCATGCCAAATATTGCTGCCGCGGCTCGAAACGGAAAGCGGTTCCGGTCTCGGGCGAGGGTTTTGGCAGGTCGATCGGGCCGACCGTGATCAGCACATCGACGCAAGCTGGTTCGCTCGGCTCTAGCTCAGGCAGTTCGACCTGCGAAGCGATCGTCAGCCCATAGGCTTTGTACAAGTGCTGTGCGCGAGCAGCAATTGCATGGCGGTCATCAGCGGCAAGAGGCATGTTGGCCGGCATCATCAGTGGCTCCCGCGCTGTTGCACCTGCCGCAGCCACAACGATAGCGAAATCGAACGCCATACATACTGGACATCGGGCAAGGTCGCGGCCTCGGGTTGGCTGGAAATGCGGCCATAGGCGGCGGTCACCTCAGGCAGGTTGACGTAAGGGGCAATCCGCGCCGCATCTTTCACCAGCACCTTGTCCAGGAGATCGCGGTGGTTGCCCAGCATGCCTTTGACCAAATTGGAGGTGAAATCGATCTTGTCGCGCCGCCACTGCACCGCCGGGGGCAAAATTCCTTCCATGGCACGGCGCAACACCGAGCGGCCAAAGCCCTGGTTCAGCTTTTCCGCGCCGGGCAGTGCCAGGCAGAACTCGACCAGAGGCTTGTCCCAGAAGGGGTAGCGCGGCTCGACGCCGAAATTCGCCGCCGCCTTGTCGAGTACCTCGAAGGCGTGCGGCACCATGCCGTTCGACAGCAGCCAGCGATGGGTCAAGGTCTCGCTGGCGCTGACCGCGGGCGGCATATAGCCGGCCCTGCGGAACCGTTCGACGAGGTCGGTACGCATCGCCAGGTCCGGATTGATCAGGGCGCGCCAGCTCGTCGCCGGCCGCCCAGTGGGATGGCGCCGCAATTTGCCAAGCACGCGGTTCGCGAACCGCTTGATTCTCGCGATGCGCCAGGCCGGCCCGTAAAGGGTAAGGAACTGGTAGTAGAGGCCGAGCATGCCATCGCCATAGGTGTTGGAGGCGCTGCGCAGCTCGCGCCACAGCTCCATCCATTTGCCGGCATAGGCGAGTTCGTGCAGATGGCCGTGGCCCTGCGAAACCACCTCGTCGCCTCCATGGCCGTCGAGCAGAACCTTCATGCCCTTGCCGCCGGCGGTCCTGTAGATGTCGCGGGTCAGCGACAGGCCGGGCGCAAGAAACGTTTCTTCCTGCTCCTCCAGGATGCGGTCGAATTCGGCGAAGGGGGCATAATTGCCGACCGAAATCAAAGTGCCGTCGACCTTCTGCTGGCCCAGCACCGCCTCGATGAACGGACGCTCATCCATCGGCGAGCCCTTTTCGAACACCAGCGAGAAGGTCGGCAGCCTCGATCTTTGCTGGGCGGCATTCTGCAGGCCCGCCACGCAGGCGATCGAGGAGGAATCGAGGCCTCCGCTCAGCATAGCACCGACCGCAGGCGTGCCGCGCATGCGGTTGCGGACCGATTGCGAGAACAGATGCCGGAATTCCTCGGCCGTGTCCGATCGCATCGGCCTTGGCGAGGGTTCGATCTGCCAGTAGCGGCGCAGCACCACCTGGTTGCCGGTCACTGTCAGACTGTGGCGCGCCGGCAGGCGGAAGATATCGGCATAGGCTGTCGACTGCGGATCGTCGGGCAGCCCGGCCAGGAATCCCGAAATCTGGTGTTCGCTGATGCGCATGTCGACGCCGCCGGCATCGAGGATCGGCCCGATCTCCGAGGCAAAGACGAAGCGCCGGTCGCTCGAATGATAGTAGAACGGTTTGACGCCGAAATGGTCGCGCACGCAAAACAGCTGCCGGCGCTCGCCATCCCAGATGGCAAAGGCGAAGTCGCCTTGCAGATGCTCGGGGCAGGCTTCGCCCCAGCGCAGATAGGCGCTCATCACAAGCACGGCGTCGGCAACCGAATTGTTCCGGATGCCGAGCCTGGCCAAGAGTTCGTCGCGGTTGTCCAGCCGGCAATCCGCGGTGATTGCGAGCTTGCCGCCGGCCATGGTCAGCGGGCCGGGGCCGGCTTCATCGGTGGTGTTGAGCCAGGCGTGGCCAAGAACGACGCCCTCGTCGATCCACCACGAACTGCCGTCAGGCGCGCGATGCTGCATGCGGGCAAGCATGCGCTGGATGTCGGCCGCGGCGGCCTGCCTGCCTTCCTGCCTCAGCAGAATTCCGGCGACGCCGCTCATCGCTCACTGGCCGTGGTCGACGAGATGGTTAAACCTGCCAAGCGAGCCGCCGAGCACGATATGGTCGCCGCTGACCAGCCAGGCATGCGCCTTCAACTCGGTGCCGGTATCGCGCTCGATGCCGATGCGGATTTTTGAGGCGTTGCCCTGGCGGGCAAGCAAATATTGGCCGGAAAGCGCTTGGGTCAGACAGCTTGCGCCAGGCACCAGGCGGGCAGCCGCAGCCACGCCCCAGGCGACACGCCTGAGATCGCCGATGTCGGCTGGTTCGCGCGCGTCGAGCCGGGTCACCATGCGGCGCACTTTGTTGTAGGAAAGCAGCGTCAGCCCCAGCCGCACCGACACGACCACCGCAAGGCAGTGGGCGAGAAAGAGCATCTCCGGCCCGCTCAGTGAGAAAGCTCTAGACAAGTTCCTCATCATGGAGCCTCGCAAGCCCGGCGTCCGCCAAGCCCTTCAACAATCCATCGACATCGGCCTTGCAGCGTTCCGGATCGACATTGTAGCGATCCAGCACGGCGCTGCGGATTTCGGAAATCGGCCGCGGCTCCTGGATCAGCTCCCAGATATAGGCGCCGACGCCGTTCAGGCTGTAATAGATGTTGGACCTCATATCGAGCAGCGCTAGGCCGTTGCCGAATTTGCAGGCCACGGCATCCTTGCTCGCGCTCATCCGATCATGGTCCGTGGGGTTCCAGTCCATTCCTAAACCTCGCTCACAACCAACGCTTCGGCAATTCCGGACAAAGACGCGAGAGCCGGGGTTTGACCCCCGACTCTCCTTAGTGCGCTCTGTTTGCAGAGTCCGGACTTTGTCACCCCAACGAGAGAATACTCAGGAGAAGGTGAGTTCGCCGACCGGCGTATGTGCCGGAAACGAGGCGTCGAGTGCCGTAGTACCGCTACCGCCTTGCGTGATGGTCTCGATCGAGCCGTGGACCGTCAGGCTAGGGGTTTCGTACTCATGCTTTTCAACATTCTGTTCCAATTTACTCTCCACTTGTGGACTGGAAGCGGCCTGTCGATTGCCGGCAGCGAGCTATTGCTGCACCGCAATAGCTGCATGGCAGCATTTATGAGTCAAGCCTGATTTACCAGCCGTTAATCAATTCTCGGTTGCGACTCCCTTCAATGGTGATCAAAGCGCTTTGCATTTCACATCTCAGGAGAATTCAGCAGAGTGTCCGAGGCCGTCAACTAAGTATCTGATTTAATTACGTTAAATTTTCCTTCGAATGCTCCTCACTTGGGCGCTGGCGCATTCCCACAAAAATTGTTGCTGACGTACCCGCCACAAGCCCCGATCAGGCGGCGCCTTGCATCTCGTTGTAGGACTGTGTTGCGAAACGTTCAGGTTGCAGGAAAATTGCGCCAAAGGAAAAACTGGACGCGGCGCATGAATTTGGCGATGCTTTGCTTCGCAGTTGCAATATAACGCGCCTGGCGAATTTTTTGCGGAGATGCTGCAGCATATGGCATTGCAGGAAGGGACCTTCGAAAGGTTGCGCGCCGCTGGCTGCGCCGACGAAGTGGCCTATGTGCAGGCTTGCCTGCGGCTGTTCTTCGCCTCCAGGGCGAGCCCCAGCGCCGCGCCTGCACCGGCCATCTCCGTTGCCGATGTTTGCGATATCGCCAGGCTGAACAAGGTCGCCACCTTCATGCTGAAGGCGCTGTCGCGCCCACCGGCGGGCGAGACGCCGCCGGGATTGCTCGAGTGGCTCGACACTTATCGCCGGCGCACGATTGCGATGAACTCGTCCGGCATCATGGATTCGATGGCCATCGACAAGGCGCTGCGCGGCAGCAGCATCGATTTCGTCTTCCTGAAGGGCCCCCTCCAGCAGCAACTGCTCTATGGCGACCATTTCATGAAGCCGTCCGGAGATGTCGACATATTGGTGTCGCCGGCCGGCTTCTTTAGAGCTCGTGATGCGCTGCGCTCGATCGGCTACGAGGTCGCCGGCAAGTCCCGCTCCGTCTGGTGGGTGCGCTTTCTGGGCGAGCAGCACATGGTTCGCAGCCAGGGTCGGAAATTGTCCACCGTCGATCTCCATTACCGGCTCCAGCAGCCGGGATCGCCCAGCCCGCGCGATACGGAAGGGTTCCTGCGCCGCAAGCGCGCGCTTGCGATCGCCGGCTCCAGCGTGCCGTTCATCTCGGCCTCCGACACTTTGCTTCTGTCCTGCATCAGTGTCGCAAAGGCGCTGTTCAACCGCGAGCCATGCGCGGGCTATGTCTGCGATATCCGGGCCGCTGCCAGTCGGCTGAGCGAGGCCGAGCAGCAGACTGTGCTCGACTACGCGGCCGAGCAGGGGCTGGCTGACACCCTGCTGCTGGGCCTGCGCGCCGCCGATGTGCTGCTTGGTGGCGCCGGCACGCTGCTGTCGGATCGGGCCACCAGGATCCTGTCACGCATCGGCAATGAAGATCTGTTCCACATGGTCATCGCGCCGTGGCTGTCGTCGCTCCGATGGCCGCAACGGCGCACCGTTTTGTGGGAATTGTGCGGCCGCGAACCTATCCGCTATCTGACCGAGGCCGGCTGGGCCGCGTCAGCCGACCTCAGCCGGCGGATTTTCGAGCGGGAAAGCCGGTGACGATGAGGGTCGTCTTGCAGCAGGCAGATAACGTTCCGTCCCGATCCGCTGGGGATGGATCGGGGGATGGATCGGGGGCCGGCGCCGCGCGCCGGGAGGGCGAGGGGCCTCGCGACAATTTATGCAATCGAAAGGCCACCCTATGTCCATGACAGAATCCCGGGTCTGCGTGATCATCGCGGCGCGCAACGCGGCCCGGACCATTCCCGCAGCCATCGCCTCGGCGCTGCGCGAGCCGGAGGTGGCGGAAGTCGTTGTCGTCGACGACGCCTCCACCGACGACACCGCAAAAGTGGCCAGCGCTGCCGACGATGGCAGCGGTCGGCTTTCGGTCATCCGGCTCGACGTCAATCGCGGCCCGTCCTTCGCTCGCAATGCCGCCATTGCCGGGTCGAAATCGCCTTTCATCAGCATTCTCGACGCCGACGATTTCTTCCTTCAGGGACGGTTTCGCCAGCTGTTTGCCAGCACCGACTGGGATTTCGCCGCCGACAACATCATGCTGATCCGTGACGATACGGCGACCGACGTCTCTAAGATCGTCGCCCCGTCCTTTTCGGCGGACCCGGAATTCCTCGACTTCGAGCGGTTCATCGAGGGCAACATCTCCAGACGGCGTGTCCAGCGCGGCGAACTCGGCTTTCTCAAGCCGGTGATATCAAGAGCTTTCCTCGACAGGCATGGGCTGCGTTACGACGAGAACCTGCGTCTCGGCGAAGATTATGAACTGTACGCCCGCGCCTTTGCCCTTGGCGCACGCTTCAAGGTCATCCGTTCCTGCGGCTATGGCGCGATCGTGCGCGCCGATTCGCTGAGCGGGCGCCACAAGACACAGGATCTGAAGCGCCTCGCCGATGCGGATCTGGCACTGCTCAAGATCGACAGCCTGCCGGAAGTCTCCAAGGCCCTGCTGCGCAAGCACGAGCGGCATGTGCGTGACAAATACCGGCTGCGCAATTTTCTCGATGTGAAGGCCGAGCGCGGCATGGCGGCTGCCGCCGCCTACGCGCTGGCCAGCCAGTCGAATCTCATTCCCATCGTTGTCGGCGTGGCCGCCGACAAGCTCGATGCGTTGTTTCGCCACGCCGGTCTGCCCCCGCGGCAGCAGCCGGTGCCGCCCTTGCGCTTCCTCATGGCCGGTACCAGCGCGGCGGCGCAAAAGTAGGCTCCGCCAGGTCCGGGACGGCGGCCGCAAGGCTGAAAAAATTGCCTTTCTGAAACTCGGAGGTTGCCTACACGCCCCGACGATGGCACTGTATGTTGCGGTGCAGCAATTTTGGAAGGCCAACCGGATGGCTTCAATTTTCGGCTTCAGGTCCAGGGACCCAGCGCGCGACAAGCAGACCGATCTGGCGCGTTTCGACCGTCTGGCAAAGCTGTTGGATCAGATCACGGCCGAGATTGCGGCCGAGAAGACCGGGCTGGAGGCCCGCTACCGGTCGAAGTCCACCAACGCGGCCTTCCTGGTCGAGTCGATGGAGAACGGCTCGGCGTCGGCAAGCAAGCTGTCGGAAGTCGGCGAGTTGACGAAGTCCATCCTGAACTGCGAACAGCGCATCGCCGAGCTGGTGCGCCAGACGAGCCGGATGAAGGAACTGCGTCATTCGCTCGACGCGATCGTCGGCGAGGATGGCCAGGATTCTGATTCGCACGGCGAATATGTCAAACCCGCAGGTCGCTTCGGCTGAACACGGTCACACGAGACACAGAAGAGAAAGTTCGGGGACGGAGGATCGGGATCGGCCCGTTAGCAATGTGGGCCAATCGGTGACTTTGGGTTGGGGCGGAACAGCACAAAGGTGAATTGATATGAACGCAGATCCGAAGACGACGCCCATGGCGGCAATCGATGCCATGATTTCCGCGCGGCCAAATCGGCCAATGCGTCTTGTATTCCCAACGCGTCTTCTATCCGTTGGTGCGCTTATGTTGGCGGCAGCCGCAGCTCTGCTCGGCGCCGCGCACCCCTCCCGCGCCCAGGACGCCTCCCCGGAGATGCAAAGCGCACCGTCCTTCGTCGACGATTTCAAGAGTTTCGATCGTTCGCGCTGGTATGTCTCCGACGGCTGGTCGAACGGCAATCACCAGAACTGCACCTGGTCGAAAAGCCTGGTAAAAGTTTCCGACAACATGCTGACGCTCGGCTTCGAAAAGCGCAAACTGAAGGACCGCGAGTTCGCCTGCGCCGAGATCCAGACCAAGCAGCGCTTCGGCTATGGGACCTATGAAGCACGGATGAAGACCGACACCGGATCCGGTCTCAACGCCGCTTTCTTCACCTATATCGGCCCTGCCGACAAACAGCCCTGGTATGAGATCGACTTCGAGGTGCTGACCAAGGATACATCCAAGGTGCAGGTCAACAGCTACATCGCCGGCAAACCCAAAAACGAGAAGCTGGCCGAGGTCGAAGGCGGCGCCGACAAGGGCTTCAACGACTATGCTTTTATCTGGGAAAAGGACCGGCTGCGCTGGTACGTCAACGGCAAGCTGGTCCAGGAAGTGACCAATCCCGAGCAATTGCCGACCCACTCGCAGAAGATATTCTTCAGCCTCTGGGGCAGCGACACGCTGAAAAACTGGATGGGCGCCTTTTCGGACCCCGGCCGCCAGGTGACGATGCAGGTGCAGCGCGTCGCCTTCACCGCACTCGGCCAGCCGTGCCAGTTTCCGGAATCGTTGGCATGCAGTGTAAGCAGCATAAAGTAATCTGAACCGGCCCGGCCATATAAGGCCAAAGGGCGTGAACAGGAATTAACCCGAATGAATTTGACGGTCTTTGGAATTGGCTATGTCGGTCTCGTGCAGGCCGCGGTGCTGGCTGAGGTCGGGCACCAGGTGGTGTGCGTCGATGTCGATGAAAAGAAGGTCGAGCGGCTCAACCAGGGCCTGGTGCCGATTTTCGAACCGGGACTGGAGGCCCTGGTCAAGGAGAACCACACC
Organism: Mesorhizobium sp. M0772; assembly: GCF_040320135.1. Lineage (NCBI taxonomy): Bacteria > Pseudomonadati > Pseudomonadota > Alphaproteobacteria > Hyphomicrobiales > Phyllobacteriaceae > Mesorhizobium > Mesorhizobium sp. M0772. Next base: position 39,983 of record NZ_JAMYPB010000030.1, read on the forward strand.
GCCGGCCGCATCAAATTCACCACCGATGCCGCCGCCGGCGTCAAGCATGGCGAGATCCAGATGATTGCGGTCGGCACGCCACCCGGCGAAGATGGTTCGGCCGACCTCAAATATGTGCTGGCGGTGGCCGAGACCATCGGCCGCGAGATGGACAGTCCCAAGATCGTCGTCGGCAAGTCGACCGTGCCGGTCGGCACCTGCGAAAAGGTGAAGGCCAAAATCGTCGCGACGCTGAAGGCGCGCGGGCGCCAGGACCTGGCTTTCGACGTCGCTTCCAATCCTGAGTTCCTCAAGGAGGGTTCCGCCGTCGCCGACTGCATGAAGCCCGACCGCATCATCGTCGGCACCAACAGCGAGGACACCGAGGCGGTGATGCGCGAGCTCTACGCGCCGTTCAACCGCAACCACGAGAAGATGATCGTGATGGACGTGCGCAGCGCCGAATTCACGAAGTACGCCGCCAACTGCATGCTGGCGACCAAGATCTCCTTCATGAACGAAATGGCCAACCTGGCCGAGCAGCTCGGCGCCGACATCGAGGAGGTGCGCAAGGGCATCGGCTCGGATCCGCGCATCGGCTATCACTTCATCTATCCCGGCCTCGGCTATGGCGGTTCGTGCTTTCCCAAGGATGTCCGCGCGCTGATCAAGACCGCCGAAGGCGTCAAGTTCGACGCCAAGCTGCTGCGCGCCGTGGAGGAGCGCAACAATGCGCAGAAATCGGTGCTGTTCGACAAGGTGCACCGTTATTTCAAGGGCAGTCTCAAGGGCAAGACCTTCGCGCTCTGGGGCCTCGCCTTCAAGCCCAACACCGACGACATGCGCGAGGCGCCGGCGCGCGTCCTGATGGAGGCGCTGTGGCAGGCCGGCGCCAATGTGCAGGCCTACGATCCCGAGGCGATGCAGGAATGCCAAGCCATCTACGGCCTGCGCGACGACCTTTTGTTGTGCGGCACCAAGGAGGCGGCACTGCGCGGCGCCGACGCGTTGCTGATCGCCACCGAATGGAAGAGTTTCCGCGCCCCGTCCTTCGACGCGGTGAAGGATGCCCTGACCACGCCGGTCATCTTCGATGGCCGTAACCTCTATGATCCCAAGGTCATCGCCCGTCACGGCATCGAGTATTTCTCGATCGGCAGGATGGCGGCGTGAAGGCAGGGCGGCACAACGCGGAGCCAGGTTCATGAAAGTTCTGTTTGCAGGCGGCACCGGCTACACGCCGCAATTCAGCGGGGGCGTCCAGTCGAGCACCCACCACCTGGTCGAGCAATTGCGCGAAAACGGTCACGAGGCATCCGTTCTGGCAGCGCTGTTCGGCGACGGCATGTTCGGCTTCAGGGCGCGCGCCAAGATGAAGCTCCTTCGTCAGCGCGCGGTCATCGACAATTTCCCGGGCTATCCGGTTGTACGGGCGTGGTTCCCCTGGGAAGCGGCCGACTTCGCCGTCAAAAAGTTGAGGCCGGATGTCGCGGTCGTGCAGTGCCACAATTCGGTGCCGATCGGCAGAGAGCTGCAGAGGCTTGGCGTGCCGCTGACCGTCTATCTGAGGAATGTCGAATTCGACGAATTGGCCGGCGATCTGCGTGAGCTCCATTCGGCGGTCTATATCGCCAACTCCGAGTTCACCGCGCGCGCCTATAAGGCAAAATTCGATATCGATTCGACGGTTATTCCGCCGACCATCAATCCCGCGTTCTACAGCACACCGACGACCGGTGAATTTGTCACGCTCATCAATCCGTATGAGGAAAAAGGCTTCGATCTTGCGGTGCGCATTGCCGCCGCCTGTCCCGAGATCCCGTTCCTGTTCGTCGAAAGCTGGAAGCTCGACGACGATCATCGAGCCCGGATCGAAGCAACAATCTCTCCCCTCCAGAACGTCAAGCTTGAAAGCCGCACCAGCGACATGAAGACGGTCTACGGCCGCACGAAAATCCTGCTTGCGCCCAGCAAATGGGAAGAAGCCTGGGGCCGGGTGGCCTCGGAAGCGCATTGTAGTGGCATTCCCGTGGTCGGCTCGCGGCGCGGCGGTCTGCCGGAAGCGATCGGCGCCGGCGGCGTGGTACTGGACTACGACGCACCGCTCGCCGACTGGGTCGCAACGGTCAGGCGGCTGTGGAGCGACGAGGCCGAGTACAAGCGGCTGTCAGCGACAGCACGTCAGTTTTCGGAGCGGCGGCAAATGAACCCCGACAGCCAGTTCGCAACGTTCATGGGCGTTCTCGACCGCGCAAGACGTGTCGGTTTGGAGCGCGCAGCCTAAACGCGTCGTGTTGCAGTTCAGCTGAGACGCTGCACGACCGTGGTCGCGCAAAGTTCCCGTTAGCCAGGTCCAGACGTCGTGCGCCCGTCCGGATCACTTTTAATTGTTGCAGTGCAATATTTTGTGGCACTGCAGCAATCAACGTGTATTCTGCCTGTCTACATTAGGGCTTGTGCGATATGGACCGCTTGGTCCGAGCAAGCCCCAACCTTATGGGCGGGTCATGCGCGTGGGCTTTGTCGTCGGCGAATTCCCTCTGCTTTCGGAAACCTTCGTCGTGGACCAGATGGCTGGGCTGCTGGCGCGGGGCTTTCAGGTCGAAGTGGTCTGCGAAAAGATGCAAGGTGACCACCGAATTGACCGGCAAAGCGAGCCGATGGCGACGCTGCTCGCCAGAACCCGACATTGGTGGCGATGGGCCGCTGTAATCAGCAAATTTGTACAGCGTCTGCCGCCGCGTCTGCGATACAAGGCCTCGACCGTTCTCGACATCGCCTTTGCACGCCGCCTGAACCGCTGCGACGTGATTGTCGCCCACTTCGGACAGAACGGCGAGAGAGCAGCCGCACTGAAGAAATGGAAGGTGCTCAAACCACCGATCATAACCATCTTTCACGGCGCGGACGTGGCGATCCCGGCGCGGCAGGCAGTGCTCGCGACACAATATGCCGGGCTGATCAAGCATGGGACCCTGAACCTGCCCGTCAACGATTACTTCCGCACGATGCTGCTGGAAGCCGGCCTGTCGCAGGCGAGCACGACGGTCCACCATATGGGAATTGACGCCCGCGAAATCGGCTATCGCTGGGAATCGTGGGAAGGCACCCAACTGGTCGTGACGACGGTTTGCCGCCTGGTCGAAAAGAAAGGCGTCGAGTTCGCCTTGCGAGCCTTGGCCTCCCTCAACGCCTCCCAGCCGCAGCTAGACTGGCGTTACGACATTGTTGGCGACGGTCCTCTGCGGATGAATCTGGAGAAGCTGGCCGTAGAGCTGGGCTTGGCTGGTCGCGTAACGTTCCTCGGCAGCCTCCCTCACGCGGAGGTGAAAAGACGGCTTCGCATGGCCCATCTCTTTTTGCTGCCAAGTATCACTGCCAGCGACGGGGATATGGAAGGCATTCCGGTCGCGCTCATGGAGGCCATGGCCGCCGGATTGATTGCGGTCAGCACGTATCATTCGGGAATCCCGGAGCTCATCAAGGATGGGGAGACGGGGTTGCTTGCGCCCGAGCGAGATATCTCAGCGCTTGCCGGCAAGCTTGCCTGGGCCGGGGAGCACCCGACCGAATGCGAGCGTATCGCGCTTGCCGCACGCCGCAAAGTCGAGGACGACTTCAACGCAGATGTTCTGAATGAACGTTTTGCGCAGATCGTTACCCAACTGGCCACATCGAGCCCTGCGCATGAACCTGCCGGTCATGTCGGGGTTTCCGAGGGCTTGGCGGATCCTTCATCTGCCGGCTGACACTGCTGCTCTGCGTTTGATCGGCAGACACGCCAAGCCGAGGGAAATCTTGCTACACTGCACCAAAAATGTTGCAGTGCAGCAAGACCTATACTAACGTCCCTGCGGGTGGGCCAACAGCGGTAGAGTTCCATGCTGCATGTCTTGTGCCTCCGGCACCCTGTTTTCGGCCCGGCTTTTGTCAAGGGCACACCGGCTCTCCGCACGAGCGCATCCTGCCGATGAAGATTTGCTTTGTAGTCGACAAGTTTCCCTCATTGTCCGAAACCTTTGTTCTCGACCAGATAGCCGGATGCCTTGAGCGCGGCATGGAAGTCGGCGTCGTCTGCAACGAGACGTCCTTCGGCAGGGACAGCAACATCGATGATCCGCGCTGGCAGGCGTTGCCAGGAAAGGTCGTATGCTGGTGGGGTGGCCTGGGTCGCTATCGCCCGCTGCTCAGGAAGTGGTCCGGCAGGTTCTGGGACAAGCTCTCGACCGCCATCGACATTGCTCATGCGCGAAAACTGCAGGGCGCCGACGTCATCGTTGCCCATTTCGGCAACAACGGCATGCGCGTGGCCCGCGCCATCAAGCGCGGGAGGATTTCCGCTCCCCTGGTGACGATATTTCACGGCCGTGATGTCGGCGAACCGCTGCATGACAATACGCTCGCGCGCTACAAGATTGTGTTCGAAAAGGGCGTTCTTCAACTGCCGGTGAATGCGTTTTTCCGCGATGCCTTGATTGAGGTCGGTGCATCGCCGGAGCAGGTTGTGGTTCACCATATGGGGGTGCGGCCGAGTGACATCGACTATCGGTGGCGTTCATGGGAGCAGGCTACGCTCTCTTTCATCTCGGTCTGCCGCCTGACTGAAAAGAAGGGCATCGAATATGCGCTTCGCGCGCTTGCTGGCCTGCCGCGGCGAGACTGGATCTACTCGGTGATCGGCGGCGGAGAACTTCTCGAGCAGCTGAAGGGGATCGCCGCAGAGCTCGGCATTGCCGACAGGGTGAATTTTCTTGGGCCACGGCCGCACAGCGAAGTCAAACAGCGTCTGCGCGATGCGCATGTATTCCTGCTGCCCAGCGTCGGCGCCCGCGATGGCGATCTGGAAGGCATTCCGGTTTCGCTGATGGAAGCGATGGCCGCCGGCCTGACGGTGGTCAGCACATATCATTCCGGGATCCCTGAACTGATCGACGATCACAAGACGGGTTTTCTCGTGGCTGAGCGGGACGTTGCGGCGCTGACCGGAAAGCTTGCCTGGATCGCCGAGAATCCGAAGCCGTGTGAAGAGATCGCTCTCGCGGCGCGCAAGAAGATCGAGGCCGAGTTCAACTCCGATCTGCTGAACCAACATTTCGTGGAAATCGCCATGCGGCTTGGCGAAACGAGGTCGCTTGCATGAACGCCAATCCGCCCCCCCAGTTCGGTCGTGTCGCCCTGCGCGGCGGGCTGGTAACCATCGGCGCCCAGGGCTTCAAGATGGCGATCCAGTTTCTCTCCGTCATCGTGCTGGCCCGTCTGCTCGTCCCCGAGGATTTCGGTCTGGTGGCTTCCGTCGGGCCGATCGTCGCCTTCGTCGGGCTGCTTCAGAATCTGGGCCTGCAGCAGGCTGTGGTTCAGCGCAAGGACATCAGCAACCAGCAGCTCAACCAGGTGTTCTGGATCAGCGCGCTCGTCGGGCTGGGTAGTGCCGTGGTAGTGGCCGGCCTGGCGCCTGCCATCGCCGCGTTCTATGGCGATCAACGTATGTCCGGCATCACCCTTGGCTCTGCCCTGCCGCTGCTTCTCGGCAGTCTGGCCGCAGTGCCGCTGGCGTTGATGAACCGGCACCTGCAGTTCGGCCAGCTCGCACTGAACGACGTGATAAGCGCCGCCGCCGGACTTCTGGCCGCCGCGATCGCGGCCTATGCGGGGTTGGGCTACTGGTCGCTGGTCATCGGCCCGGCGGTTTCGGCAGCTATCGCCCTGGCTGCCGCCTGGCTGGTGGCGCGTTGGACGCCTTTGCGGCCGGACCTGAAGGTCGATGCCGATATATTGTCGTTCGGCGCCAACCTGACCGGCTTCAACCTCGCCAACTTCTTCTCGCGCAATCTCGACAACATTCTCATCGGAAAATATTCCGGTGCGATCGAACTCGGCTATTACGACCGCGCCTACAAGCTCCTGTTGTTCCCGCTGCAGAACATCAACCAGCCGCTGACACGGGTCATGGTGCCGCTGCTCAGCCGCATTCACGATGACAAGGCCCGCTTTCGCGATATCTATGTGCGCACCAACTGGATGCTGGCGGCCGTTACCATGCCGGGCATCGCGGCGCTGACGCTGACCTCTAATCAGATCGTCGGACTTCTCTTTGGCGCGGGCTGGGCACCGGTCGCACCGATCTTTGCCTGGCTGGGCATCGCCAGCCTGGTCCAGTCCGTTTCAAGCACGACGGGATGGATATTCATCTGTCAGGGCAAGACGAAGACCATGTTCCATTGGGGCATCTATTCGTCGCTGACGACCGTCGCTGCCTTCGTCGTCGGCCTGCACTGGGGCGCCGTCGGCGTTGCCGCGGCCTATGCCATCAGCGGTTACGTGCTGCGCGTTCCCGTGCTGGCGCTACTGGTCCATCGCGTCGGTCCGGTGACCGCCGCCGACTTCCTGCTCATGCAGGGGCTTTTCATCGCCTCGTCCCTGCTTGCCTGGTTCCTGTACCTGTGGTTGCCGGCGTCTCTAACGGGCCAGTCAGACCTGCTCGCGGTCTTTTTGGCGCTTGCCCTCAACTACGGCATCGGTCTCGTTTTCATGCTTGCCGTCCCGCAGTCGCGACGCGCCTTGTTCACCACCCTGTCCAACGCCGCGCGCAATATCCGCTGAGCGGCCGGCGATCAGCGGCGCCAGCAGGTTTGTGGCCGACATTGCCGAAGCATGTTCTTCGAGCACGGCCTGAAGGCTTGTCTTGCGATAGCGGTCGAGATTTCCCGCAAACCGGCCGAGCTTTTCGCGCGCCTCTTCGGGCGTCACGGTGTCGATGTCGAGCAGCACATCGTCGACACCGATTCGCTTGGCCACTTCCTTGGTTTTGAACTCGTAGGCGATCGGCAGCACCGGCGTGCCGACGCAAAGCGACATGATCATCATATGCATGCGCGTCGCGACGACGAAGTCGAAGCCCTTCACCAGCCCCATCAACTGGTCCGGCGTGTGGAACGAAGCGTCCACTGTCACGTGGCTGGCGATCTCAGGATCGAGCTCGGCAACGATGGCCTGTGCGGTCTTGGAATCGTCATGGGCATATTCCGGCACGCCCTGACACGTGGAGACGAAGGTCACCTCCTTGCCAAGGTCCCTGACAAGAATTGTGGCGATCTCGCGGATCGAATCCAGATAGCGGCGCATGCCGCCCTCACCGTCGCTGACGTAGTTCCAGTGGCGGACCGAAATAGCGACGCGGCCCGTCGACGCCGGCGGCTGGCTGGAAGCGAGACGCTTGCCGATCCTGTCGGTATCGGCCAAGGCGAATACGGCATCGGCCACCACGTGGCACTTGCCGAGATCCTTCACCAAGTCCCGGATATGGGTCCGCGACCGTTCGTCGCGCAACAGGATGAGCGGACTGCGGTCAAAGATCGGGCCGAGCTCCTGGCGGTTGTAACTTTTGTCGAACGGACCGAGGGATTGCGTGAAGAAGACCGGATCTTTGCCAAATACGGCATCGAGCCTGAACTGATTGAGGCGTCGTTCGAGATTGTAGTTCTCGACGAGATAGGTTCCCCCTGTGGTGACCACCATGTCCGCGTCGGCGTAGATATCGAGACCGCGCCGGTCGCGATGGCTGAAAAAATTGCCTAGCGCGCTGCTGCCAAACCAGCGCAGGGCCTGGAGAACGAGCCGATTGTAGATCGGCTTGAACCGGTCCCTCAGCCCGCTGCCATTCTTGTATCGGAACAGGGATTCCGACAGCAGCTTATGAAATTCGAGGTCGGGATAATCCGTCTTCGGATAGAGTCGTTCCGCAACCTCGGGCTGGCTGTCGAAGACGGCAAACCGCACGTCGCCTTGCACGATCGTCTTGAGAATGTGGCGGACCGCCAGCAGAATCGCCGCATCCCCGGTATTCAGGCAGACTGTGTTTTCAACGACGATCTTCATGGGATACCTCATTTCGTCAGCAGATTCCGCGGCGGGGCCTGCGGTGCCTAGGACGGGCATGGTGACCGAAAACACCAACGCCAGGACGATCCCGATGCGGCTCGCGTCACAATTCATCGCTGCATCGGGCTGGGTGACCAGTCAGAGCGGCGCTCAAGCCCGACGAAGGGTAACGCATCAATTTTGCAGTGCAACAAAAAACGTGCACTTATGCTACGGCGCACCAAAAATGTTGCGATGCAGCAAAAGCTGGGTTAGCATTCCCGTGGGTGGGCCAACAGCGGTCGAGTTTTCATGCTGCATGTCTTGTACCTTGTGCACGATGTTTCCGACCCGGCGGTGCGCCGGCGGATCATAATGCTCAAGGCAGGCGGCGCGCGGGTCACGTTGGCCGGCTTCCGTCGGACCACAAATGCTGTTCCCGACGTCGAGGGGCTGCAGCCGGTCGACCTCGGCGCGACGCGTGACGGCCGATTCGGCCAGCGTCTGGCGGCGGTCGCCAAGGCGGCGCTGTCGATAGGCTCGAAGCTTGCGGCGATGCCGAAGCCCGACCTCATCATCGCGCGCAATCTGGAAATGCTGGCGCTGGCCAGGCGCGCCAAGGCCGCCTTTCGCGGCGGCGTGCCGATCGTCTACGAATGCCTCGACATCCATCGCCTGGTGCTGCGCAATGACATGCTGGGCAAAGCACTGCGCACAGCGGAGCGTTATCTCGCCCGCGACGTGAAGCTTCTGGTGACGAGCTCACCGGCCTTCATCGCCAATTATTTCAAGCCGTTCGGGCAGGTCGCCGCACCGGTGGAACTGGTCGAAAACAAATACTTCGAAACCGCGCCGATCGCCTTGGATGACAGGTCAAAGGCCGAAAACCCTGCAGCACCCCCGTGGCGCATCGGCTGGTTCGGCGCGCTGCGCTGCCGCCGCTCGCTGGAGCTGCTGGCCGACTTCACGCGCCGTCAGGGCGGGCGCTTCGAGGTCGTCCTCCGGGGCCGTCCGGCACTCTCGGAATTCCCGGATTTCCATGCTTTTGTCGAGGCCGAACCCTATCTCTCCTTTCGTGGCCCCTACCGCAACCCGGAAGACATGGCCGCGATCTACGGCGAAGTGCATTTTTCCTGGGCGATCGATTTCTTCGAGGAAGGGCAGAATTCGGAATGGCTGCTGCCCAACCGCCTCTATGAGGGCTGCCGCTTCGGCGCCGTACCGATCTCGATGGGCACTACCGAGACGGGGCGCTTTCTCAACCAGCAGGACATTGGCATCCTGCTTTCTGCTGCCACGCCCGAAATCCTGGAAACCGCGCTCGGCCGCATGGACCAGGAGCACTTCGGCAAGGCCAAGGCGCGTGTGCTGGCCCGCAACCCACGAACCTGGAGTTACGACCGCAGCGACTGCCGCGCCTTTGTCGACAGGCTGCGCGGCCTTGCGGTTGCCCCTGGTTCGTTCGCCACCGAGGCACTGGCCTGAAGGATGACCAATGACAAAAGTGCAGTTCATGGGAAGGCGCCGATGACGCAAACCGAAGCGCTGCCGCCAAGCCTGATCGTCATTCCGTGCCTGAATGAGGCAGCCCATATCGGCGCGTTGCTCGAGCAGCTCAGGCCGGCAGCGCTAAGGCTCGGCGCCCGCATCGTCGTTGCCGATGGCGGCAGCACCGATGGTACTTTGGCCATTGTCGAAGCGGTTGCGGCCAAGGACCCTCAGGTCGTCCTCCTGCACAACCCAAAACGTATCCAGAGCGCGGCGATCAATCTCGCCGTCGCCAGCCTCGGTGACGGCGCCGAATACCTGATCCGCATTGATGCCCATGGCGGCTATCCCGCCGATTATTGCGACCGGCTGGTCGAGGAGGCGCTCGCCACTTCAGCCGATTCGGTCGTCGTCTCGATGCTGACCAGCGGCAGCGGCGCGGTGCAGAAAGCGGTCGCGGCGGCGCAGAATTCCAAGCTCGGCACCGGCGGCTCCAAGCACCGGCACCTCTCGGCCGGCGAATGGGTCGACCACGGCCATCACGCGCTGATCCGGATTTCGGCCTTCACCGCGGTCGGCGGCTATGACGAGAGCTTCAGCCACAATGAGGATGCCGAACTCGACTACCGGCTGCGCCAGGCTGGCTACCGCATCTGGATGAGCGGCAAGACGCAGATGGTCTACTATCCGCGTTCGTCGCTGAAGGGCCTGTATTTCCAATATCTCGGCTATGGCCGCGGCCGCGCCAAGAATGTGCTCAAGCACCGTATGATCCCGAAAGTTCGGCAGATGATCCCGCTGCTGGTGGCGCCGGTCGTCCTTCTCGCGGTATTTTCCTTTATCCACTGGCTGGCGGCGGTGCCGCTGCTGGTCTGGACTTCGGTCTGTCTGGGCTACGGCGCTGTGACCGCCATCAGCCAGCGCAATCCCAACAATGTGCTGGCGGGCATTTCGGCGATGGTCATGCATTTCGGCTGGTCGCTCGGGTTTTGGCTGCAACTGCTCGGCTCGCGATCGCAGCGCGGGGTGGCATGATGGTCGCCGACAGCCGCCGAATCGACATCTGCGTCTGCACGTTCCGGCGGCCGGAACTGGCCGACACGCTGCGGTCGCTCGCTGCCATGGATATGCCTGCCGGTTTCGGCATCGGCGTCATCGTCGCCGACAATGACGACGAGCCGACCGCCGAGCCGCTGGTGACCGCGCTGGCGAGCGAATTGAAGCTCGTGGCCCGCTACCGGCACGCTCCGGCGCGCAACATCTCGGTTGCCCGCAACGCCTGTCTTGATGCCAGCACGGCCGATTTTGTCGCCTTCATCGACGACGATGAAACCGCTTCCCGGCAATGGCTGGCCGAACTGATTGCTATCGCGGAGACAAGCGGCGCCGAGGCCGTGCTCGGTCCGGTGCGGGCGCTCTACCGCCCGGATGCGCCGGACTGGATGCGCAAGGGCGATTTCCATTCGACCTTGCCGGTCTGGGTGCAGGGCGAAATCCGCACCGGCTACACCTGCAACGTCCTTTTGAGGATGAGCGCCGACAGCTTGCGCGACCGTCGTTTCAGCCTGGCGCGCGGCCAGAGCGGCGGCGAGGACACCGAATTCTTCAACCGCATGGTCAAGGCAGGCGGTCGCATCGCCTTTGCGCCGGAGGCGTGGGTCGAGGAAGTCGTGCCGCGTTCGCGAGCCGCTTTCGACTGGCTGCGCCGCCGCCGCTTCCGCTTCGGCCAGACGCATGGCCACCTCATCGGCCATGACGCAGGCGTGATAGAGCGTGCGAAGGCTGTCGGCCTTGCCTCGGCCAAGGCCGTCTATTGCTTCGGCATGGCGGCGTTGACCGCGATTAGCCCGGTCCGCCGCAACCGCAGCGTGCTGCGCGGCATCATGCATGTCGGCGTCGTCAGCGGCCTGGTCGGTATCAGCGAAATTCGCCAATACGGACTGTCTTCCCCGCAGCAAGGAGGCAAGCGTGCAGCCTGACGTCTCCTTTGTCATCGCAGCCCACAATGCCGCGGCCACGCTCGATCGGGCGATCGCAAGCGCCATGGCCCAGCGCGATGTCAGCGTCGAAATCATCGTCGCCGATGACCAGTCGCGCGACAACACGCTCGACGTCGCAAGAGCCTATCCAAAAGATGTCGTCAAAGTGGTTGCGCTGCCGGCAAATCGTGGCCCTGGCGGCGCCAGGAATGCCGGCCTCGACCTCGCCACAGGCCGCTGGGTCGCGGTGCTCGATTCCGACGATGCCGTCCTGCCCGGGCGGCTCGCCGCCATGATCGCGCGAGCCGAAAGTGCGGGCGCTGTAATCGCCGTCGACAACCTCCAGGTGGTGCGCGAGGACCGCATTGCCGAAGCGACGATGTTTCCCGCCAAATATCTGGAGGGCCTGCGTGAAATCACGCTCGCCGACTACATCGCTGGCAACATCGTTTTCGAATCCACGTTCAACCTTGGCTATCTCAAGCCGATCTTCCAGCGCCGTTTCCTGATCGAAAACGGGCTTCGCTATGATGAAAGTCTGAGCATAGGCGAGGATTACATCCTGCTCGCCAACGCGCTGGCCAAGAGCGGAAAATGCGTCGTCGAGCCGACGACCGGCTATATCTACCACATCCGCACGGGCTCGATCTCGCGCGTGCTCGAGCTTCACCATATCGAGGCGATGCGCAAGGCCGACGCGGTCTTCGCCGAGACCAATTCCATGGACGCTGCTGCTGCGGCCGCCTTCGCCAAACGCGCCCGCAGCCTGCGCAAGGCGGCATCGTTCCTGTCGCTGGTCCAGCACATCAAGGCGCGTTCGCCGTTGAAAGCGATACGCACCGCGCTAAGTGATCCGGCGGCTGTCAGGCACATGTCGATGCCGATCGCCGTCCGCCTCAAAAGGGTGGCGGCGCAGTTTGCCGTCGGCGCGGAGAGGTAAGGAGGGCGAGTACATCAAGACGTTTGTTCGTGGCCTGCAACAGGCTGAAATCGATCTGCTCAGAAGGAATTTGCGATGAAGAAAATCAGGAAGGCAGTCATCCCTGTGGCGGGGCTTGGAACACGGTTCCTGCCGGCAACCAAGTCGATTCCGAAGGAGATGCTGCCCGTGGTCGACCGGCCGGTCGTCCAATATGCGGTGGACGAGGCCTTCGAAGCCGGCATCGAGCACATCGTGTTCGTCACCGGCCGCAACAAGGCTGTCATCGAGGACTACTTCGACCTGCACCCCGAACTGATTGGAACGCTCGAACAAACCGGCAAGAAGACCCAGCTCGAGGCGCTCGAAAGCATGCTGCCCGTGGCCGGCGCCACCAGCTTCATCCGCCAGCAGTCGCCACATGGTCTCGGCCATGCGGTGTGGTGCGCACGCGAAGTCATCGGCGACGAGCCCTTCGCCCTGCTGCTCCCCGATATGGTGTCGTTCGGTCGCCGAGGTTGCCTGGCTGAAACAGTCGATCTCTATCACCAGACCGGCGGCAATGTGATCGCCGTCGAGCGCTGTGATCCCAGCGAGACCAGCAAATACGGCATCGTCGGGCGCGGCGCCGAGACAGGCAGCGGCTTCGAGGTGACGGCCATGGTCGAAAAGCCGGCGCCGGCCAATGCGCCGTCGAACTATTACATCAACGGCCGCTACATCCTGCAGCCCGAGATCTTCACGCTGCTGGGCAACCAGCAGCGCGGCGCCGGCAACGAAATCCAGCTTACCGATGCCATGGTGCGGCTGGCGAAAAGCCAGTCTTTCTTTGCCCAGCCTTTCAATGGCCGCATGTTCGACTGCGGCTCCAAGGAAGGCTTCATAGAGGCGACCATCGCCTTCGCGCTGGCGCGCGACGACATGAAGGGACCTGTGCTGGAAATGCTGCAGGCGTTCGTGCGGTCGCATGAGCGTCAGGAAGTGGCCGCATAATGCCCATCTTTCGAGGGCATATGCGTTTGGACGATGGCGCGGCTCATGCCTGCACGCCTGGCCGCTCAGGCCCAGCGCCGGATGGCATGAAGCTTGCGTTGCATATCTTGCCCCCGATCTCCGCAGCTTCGGACGAGGTGGGACCTGACCCGTCTCGCTCCGGCGCCTGTAACCTAGAATTGGATCGAAGATGAATTATGCCAGCTTTCCTCTCGACAAGAGGATGCCATTGCCCAACCCCGATCAGGAAAAGGGTGAAGACTTCATCGACGTCGAGCGCCTGCTTGGCATGGCGGCGCGTCAGGTCAAGGTGGTGGCGGTCTGCGCCATCATCGGCCTGTTCCTGGGGTTGCTCTATCTGCAGACCACGCCCAAGCAATACATGTCGGTCGCCAGCGTGCTGATCGACGAAGGCCTGAACAAGGTCATCGACGACATCTCGGCTGCATCCGTCACCATGCAGACCGACGCCGCCCTGCTCAGCCAGATCGAAATCATCACCTCGGCGCGGCTGGCCTCGGTGGTGGTCGACAAGCTGAAACTCGACCAGAACGCAGAGTTCATGAACCCGCCGCAATCGGCGCTGGTCAAGGGCATCGGCTTCGTGCGCGGCGTGATCGGCTATTTCCGCTCAAGTTCCGCCGAGCAGATTCCCGGCATGGAAAACGTCGATGAGGCGACACGCCAGGCCATGATGCAGACGGCGCGCCACGACTATGCCGTGCTGAAGCTGCAGAGCGAGGTGCTGGCGCAGCGCAACGGCCGCTCCTATGTGCTCGCCATCGGTTACCAGTCGACCAATCCGGCGCTCGCCACCGCCATCACAAAGGCCTATGCCGACGCCTATCTCGCCGACCAGCTCAATGCCAGCTTCGACGCCACCGAGCGCGCTGCGGTCTGGCTGCAGGGCCGGCTGACCGAGCTTCGTCAGAACTCACAGGCGGCCGCTATGGCGGTCGAGAAATTCAGGGCCGAGCATGGTCTGGCCGCCAACAGCGACGGCCAGCTGATCAGCGACAAGCAGATTGCCGATCTCACCGCGCAACTGATCGTCGCGCAGGCCGATACGGCGCGCGCCAGCGCCCGCTATCAGCAATACAAGACCATCGTCGAAAGCGGCTCGGACAATGCCTTCAACGATTCCGCCATCTCAAGCGATCAGCCGGCAAGCTCCGTCATTGCAACGCTCAAGACCCGCTATCTCGCAGTGGCCAAGCGGCTGCAGGACGTGACGGCCAATTTCGGCGCCGACCATCCGCAGGCGGTGGCGCTGGCCAAGGAAAAGGCCGACCTGTCGACCCAGATTTTCGGCGAGTTGAAGCAACTGACCGAAAGCTATCGCAATGAATATGAAGTCGCGCTTTCACGCGAGACCTCACTGAGGCAGAAGATCGCCGACGCGGCCGGCAAGAGCTCTATCGACAACCAGAGCCAGGTCAAACTGCGCGAACTCGACCAGCAGGCGCAGGCGCTGACCACGCTCTACCAGACCTTCCTTAGCCGCTACGAGGAGGCCTCGCAGCAGCAATCCTTCCCGGTCGGCAAGGTCCGCATCATCTCGGATGCCTCAACGCCGCTTTCCGCCTCAAGCCCGCGCACCTCCAGGGTGCTGGCGCTGTCGCTGGTGCTTGGCGTGCTGCTTGGCGCCGGCTTCGGTGGCCTGAATGAGTTCAACGAGCGCTTCTTCAGGACCGGCGAGGACATTCGCGATCGCGTCGGCCTCAAATTCCTCGGCTATTTGCCGATGATCGGCGGCAGGCTCGGCAAGGACGCCGACGGCGGTGCGGCGGATGCCAAAGGCGCCAACACATTGTCGGCGGCCGAGAAACGGGCGCGCATGCGGGTCAGCGTCGATGCGCCGGCATCGATGTTCTCCGAAACGCTGCGCAACGCCAAGATCGCCTTCGACGTCGTCATGGAAGGGCAAGGCAGCCGGGTCATAGGCGTGGTCTCGGTCCTGCCCGGCGAGGGCAAGTCTACGGTCGCCGCCAATCTCGCCGGATTGCTGGCCGCCAACGGCTCGAAGACGCTTTTGATCGACGCCGATCTGCGCAATCCTGGCCTCAGCCGCAACCTCGGCATGGAGGCCGAGCAGGGGCTGATGGAGGCCGTGGTCAACGGCCAGACCTGGCAGTCGGTCGGCAAGGTCGACCGCCAGACCAAGCTGGCGATCATCCCGGCCGTGCTGCGTGGGCAGTTCTCGCATACCAGCGAGCTGCTGTCGTCGGCCGGCATGCGGCGCTTCATCGACAACGCCAAGGAGACGTTCGAGTACATCATCGTCGACCTGCCGCCGCTCGGCCCCGTGGTCGACGCCAAGGCGTTTGCGCCGCTGGTCGACGGCTTCGTGCTGGTTGCCGAATGGGGCCGCACGCCGCGCGCCATGGTGCGCTCGCTGCTGGAGCAGGAACCCTACGTCGCAAGCAAGGTCGTCGGCGCCGTGCTCAACAAGGTCGATCTGAAGAAGCTGCCGAAATACGGCTCGCTCGGCGGCTCGGAAAAGTTCTTCGACCGCTATTCGACCTACTATCTGGAGAAATCGGACGTGCGGGCCAAGACCGCCGCCTGAACGGAGCGCGATCCTGAAAAGGAGCGTGATCCGGAAAAGCGGATCCGGTTTTCGGAAAGGATCACGCTCAAACGAAGAACGGCAGGTCAGGAAAAGATCAGCTTGCCGAATTTACCCGCGATCCTGAGCGCTGTCAGCCGGCCGCTTTGAAAGGCGCCGGTGTCGATGCCGAGCCTTCGCCCGTCAAGCCTGGGGATATCGACCGGCGTGTGCCCATGCACCACAAAGCGGTCGAGCAGATGGGCGGCGTTGAAGAACTCGTCGCGGATGTTGAGCAGGTCCTGCTCATCCTGTTGGACCAGGTCGATACCCGGCCTGATGCCGGCATGGACGAAAACGAATTTATCCGAACAGAGCAGCACCGGCAGGCTGCGCAGAAAGTCGATATGGCTGGCCGGAATGACTTCCTTCACGCGCCGGTCGACCTCGTCGCTCGAGGCATAGAGGCTGGCAAGCCGCGCCGGATCGACCCCATAGGAAAACAGCGTCTCGCGGCCGCCGACCGCCAGCCAGCGGTCCCGCGACAGATATCCGTCGAGATAGTTCAGCATCGCCACTTCGTGGTTTCCCGCCAGGCAGACGCGCAGGAACCCTGTTGGCGGTAGCGCCAAGACATGGTCGAGCACGCGCGCCGATTGCGGCCCGCGATCGATATAGTCGCCGAGCATGACGATAATCTTGCGGCCGCGAAATTGCAGCGCGTCGAGCTGGATCTTCTGCTCCAGCGACAACAATTCCTTGTAGCAGCCATGCACGTCGCCGATCGCGTAGACGACGGTGTCGTCCATATCCATTTCCAGGCGCTCGCGCGGCGCCGGCCGGGGAGGTCTGGACCGCTGAAACAACGCCACTGGGGCCGTCAGACCCCGATGCCGCGGGCTTTGAGCGCCGCGGTGATCTCGTCAAGAATGGCGGGATCGTCGATGGTCGCCGGCATCGTCCATTCTTCCTTGTCGGCGATCTTCTGCATGGTGCCGCGCAGGATCTTGCCGGAGCGCGTCTTGGGCAGGCGCTTGATCGTCACCACCGTCTTGAAGGCGGCGACCGGGCCGATCCGTTCGCGCACCAGCCCCACCACTTCGCCTTCGATAGCAGCAGTATCGCGCGACACACCGGCATTGAGCACGACGAAGCCGAGCGGAACTTGGCCCTTCATCACATCGGCGACGCCGATGACGGCGCATTCGGCAACATCGGGATGCGCTGAAAGCACCTCCTCCATGGCCCCGGTCGACAGCCGGTGTCCGGCGACATTGATGATGTCGTCTGTGCGCGCCATGACATAGAGGTAGCCGTCCTCGTCGATCATGCCGGCATCGGCCGTCTTGTAGAAGCCGGGAAATTCCTCGAGATAGGCTTGCCGGAAACGCTCGTCGGCATTCCACAGCGTCGGCAGGCAGCCGGCCGGCAGCGGCAGTTTCACCACCACATTGCCAAGTGTGCCGCGCGGCACTTCATGGCCGGCATCGTCGAGCACGCGAATGTCGTAGCCCGGCATCGGCACGCCGGGCGAGCCGTATTTCACCGGCAGCAGGCCGAGGCCCGCCGGGTTGATGGTCATCGGCGAGCCGGTCTCGGTCTGCCACCAATGATCGACCACCGGCACGTTGAGTTTCTGCTCCGCCCATTTGATGGTTTCCGGGTCTGCGCGTTCGCCGGCCAGGAACAGAGTGCGGAATTTCGACAGATCGTAATTCGGCACGAATTCGCCCTTGGGGTCCTGCCCCTTGATGGCGCGGAAGGCCGTCGGCGCGGTGAACAGCGCGACCACGCCGTGTTCTGCGATCACCCGCCAATAGGTGCCGGCGTCGGGTGTGCCGATCGGCTTGCCCTCGAACAGCACGCTTGTCGCACCATGCAGCAGCGGTCCGTAAACGATGTAGGAATGGCCGACCACCCAGCCGACATCGGAGGCCGCCCAGAATACTTCGCCCGGTCTGACGCCGAACTCGTTTTCCATCGTCCATTTGAGCGCGACCATGTGGCCGCCATTGTCGCGCACGATGCCCTTAGGCTGGCCGGTCGTGCCGGAGGTGTAGATGATGTAGAGCGGGTCGGTGGCGAGCACCGGAACGCAATCGACGTTGGCGCCCGCGGCGCGCTCGCGGGCAACGGCGTCGGCAAAATCGATATCGTAATGCTCCCTCAGATCGCAGCGCAGCTGGTCGCGCTGCAGGATCAGGCAGGCGTCCGGCTTGTGGCGGGACATTTCGATCGCCTTGTCGAGCAGCGGCTTGTAGGCCACGACACGTCCAGGCTCCAGGCCGCAGGACGCGGAGATGACCAGCTTTGGCTTGGCGTCGTCGATGCGGGTGGCGAGCTCGTGCGAGGCAAAGCCGCCGAACACCACCGAATGCACCGCGCCGATGCGGGCACAGGCAAGCATCGCGACCGCCGCTTCGGCCACCATCGGCATGTAGATGATGACGCGGTCGCCTTTGCGAATGCCGCGGTTCTTGAGCACCGAAGTCAGCGCTACCACTTCGCGCTTCAATTCGGCATAGGTGAATTTCTTGACCGTGCCGGTGATCGCGCTGTCGTAGATAAGTGCGATCTGGTCGGCGCGGCCGCCTGCGACATGGCGATCGAGAGCGTTGAAGCAGGTGTTGCAGCTGGCGCCGTTGAACCAGCGCCCGTAAACGCCCGCCTTGGCATCGAAGACGCTGGTCCACGGCGAATACCAGTCGATCGCCTCGGCCGCATCGGCCCAGAATTGTTCCGGGTCGCGTTTCCAGCCGTCATAGACCTCGTGGTAGCGTGACGCCATTCATCCCTCCTCGGGAAAACTCTCTATCTTGCAATAGCCTATGCGGGTTTTCCCGGCCACGTCTTTCCCCAAATGCCATGTCTTTCCCGAAATTTGGGGCTTGGCCGATCTCGCCTTGGCCATAAATTGCAGGCACCATGGCCGGGTTTGAATTCGGGGCAGGGCGCGCAATGACGGTACGATACGGGGTTGGATCTGCCGTTGGAGCAGCGCTGCTGTTGACGATCGTTTCCGCCGCCCAGGCCGGCGATGCCGCCGCGCGGCGCATCATCGGCTTTTCCCCCGACGGCAAATATTTCGCCTTCGAGCAATATGGCGAGCTCGACGCTGCCGTTTCCGGCTGGTCGCAGATCGACATCATCGACACAAGCACAGACGAGTTCGTCGGCGGCAAGCCGATCCTTGTCCTCGATGAATCGGAAGAGGCGACCACGACGGTGGAGCAGGCACGGGCGCAGGCCGCAAAGCAGGCCGCGCCAATCCTGGCCAAATACGGCATCGCCGAGCGCGGCACGCGCACGGCCTCCGACAGGTTCACCTTCCCGGACGACACGGTCGAGTACAACGACATCCCCCGCCTCGAGCAGGCCGCGCAGAAATGGCTGTCGCCGTTCTATGGCGAAACACCGATTTCGACCATCCAGCTCGATGAGATCCTTGCCGACAGCAAGGAGGATTGCTTGGCAAGCTTTGATGACGCCAAGCCAAGCGACCAGGTTCTTCCGGGCGACAAGACACTTCAAGGGGACAAGACGGGCAAGGCGCGCGGCTTCCGCCTGTCGCTGCAGGGGCAGGACGGCAAGCCGTTCAAGGTGCTGCACGAGGACAAGGCCGTGCCGGGCTCGCGCAACTGCCCGACTTCCTACAGCCTGTCGGAATCCTACGAATACACCCCGCCCGGCAGGCCGGCGGTAGTGGCGGTGCTGGTGCAGCGCTTCAGCCAGGGCTTCGAAGGACGCGACCGCCGCTTCATCGCCGTAACCGGCCAGGCACGCTAAGCCGCGGCGCGTCTTGTGGCAGGCAGAAAAAGCTCATGCGCCCGGAGAAAGCAGGGCGTTCGTGTCGGATATCAGTCTTAAAGCGGCAAGGCCGCCAGCATCAGCCCGACGCCACCCGCAATCAATATGGCGGCTGCCAACGCTTTTCGATGACGTTCGAACGCGGTCGGCGCCCGCTCCCAATTGTAACGCATACCCAATGCTCTCCCAAAACCCCGCGACTGCATAGCTTACTTTAGGTAAGAAAAGCAAGACCTTGACCCTGCGAGATAGCCGGCTTGACGGCTTGCGGCGGTGATTACCAGCTGCAATCACCGACTATTTCTGGGGTGCTTCCCTGTTTTAAGACCCGCCGTCTTCGGTTGCCTGTGTCGTGAGGATGGTGGCGTTGCCGGATTGCCACAGAACGGTCAGGCCGGCCTGTTCTCCCTCTCGTCCGCGCAATGGACAGACCCGCATCGCCACGCTATCTGCTCTCCAGGAAAATGGTGGAGGGGCTCCATGGCCCAAATCGGTTCTGAAATGGTTCTGCGGCTGGCGGACGACGCCTCGGTCCAGCATGTCGGCGATGGCGCCGTCGTGCTCTTGGCGCGCAGCGGCCAGCTTTACACCTGCAACGGCACCACCGAAGCCTTTCTCGACAAGGTGGACGGCGCCCGCAGCCTTGACCAGATCGTCGTCCTGTTGTCTGACGAGTTCGAGGTCGACAAGGGCACGCTCGACCAGGACATGGCGGCGCTGGCCGCCGAACTGGTGAGCGAAGGCATTCTCGCCGACCCGGCTCCCTGATGGTGGACGGCGTTCTCCTGCGCGCTTTGTTTCGTGTCCATTTATGGGCAAGCGCGCGGCTGATGCCGACCCTGATCGGCCGCCGCAGCTTCGAATCGGTGCTGAAATGGGCGCCGCTCAGCGCACCCACCCCTTATCGCGGCCTGTCGTCAGCCTACATCGTCGCTGCCGTCAACCGGACCGTCCGGCACCCCTGGCTGATGCGCGACCGCAGATGCCTGCGCGAGGGCCTGCTCGCCCACCGCTTCCTGCGCTTTGCCGGCTTCGATCCGGATCTGCGCTTCGGCGTCGATCCGAAGTCGATGCAGGCGCCGCGTATGTCTGCCCATTGCTGGGTCTGTCTCGATGGCCGCCCGGTGGTCTCGGACAGCCTCCCCGGCATGGTGCAGATCTATCGCCATCACGCCGATGCCGGAAAGGCGCACGCTGCTTGACCGGTCCGGCGACCACCTTCTGCTATGATCTCCAGGGCCAGGTCATCAGCATATCGGCCTCGCGGGCCGATCTCTGGCCGAGCTTCGACCTCTTGCTCGGCACGTTGCGCGTGAGCGGGCCGGTCGAGCCCGATTTCCACGTCGACATCGTCGAGACGCGGGAGTTACCGGAATCGCCTGCCGGAAAACTCGCTTTCGACGGCGAGGTGCCGGAGGACGGCCATTGCCGGCTGATCGACGGTGGCGGCACCGTTCATCTGGTCTTTCCCGGCCTGCAGACCGTCTCGATCAATGCCGATGGAGGCTGGGCCGAGATACGAGTCCATCCCGATGCCAAGGTCAAATGGACGGTGCTGATGATGGTGCTGGATGCAGCACTTGATGCCGGCGACCAGCACATGCTGCACACCGCCGGCCTGACATTGCCCGGCCGCGAGGCGCTCGTGCTGATCCATGCGCCGAGCGGCACCGGCAAGTCGACGACGTCGCTGGCGCTGGCGTCGCAAGGTTTCGGCCTGTGCTCGGATGACGCCATGATCCTCAAGGTTTTGGCCGGTGGCGGCATCACGGCCTGGGGCTTGCCGCGCAAGGTGAAGGTCCACCGCCACACCGCGGCAATGCTGCCCTTCGTGGCGCCTTGCCTTGGCGACAAATGGGACGCCAATGGCGAGCAGGCCGTCTCGCTGGAACGTCTCGCCGAGATCATCCGCATCGAGGAAACTGTCGGCAGACCGGTTGCGGCACTGTTTCATCTCGCCCGCTCGGCGGACGCGCAAACCCGGCTCGTGCCCATGACCAGGACAGACGCCATGGTGGCGCTTGCCACCGACAATGTCAGGACCGGCATGACCGGCCTTTTGCCGGCGCAGAAGCGCCGCATGGCAACCATCGCAACGCTGGTCAAAGCCGTCCCGACATTTACCCTGGAAGTCGGCGCGAACCCGGCCGAGGCGGCCCCGCTGATCCGCTCGGCGCTGGCGGCGCGGGACTAAAGCACACTTCAGGCAGAATGCGGCTTTGGCCTGGCGAGGCGCTGGATCCAGCGGAAGGCGTCGCGGCGCAGGCGCGAATGCATCTTGTCCCTGGAATTGACGCCGAGCAGCGTATCGCCGGTGATCAGCCATTTGGCCAAAAATATCGAGAGGTCGGGCTTGATGCGGTCGGCCAGTTCGATCGCGCGCGGTGCATCAAAGAGCCGCCCCGTCACATTGAGAACCGTCGCCAGTTCGAGCTCGATGCCGCTGATGCGCGCCGCCTCGAAAAGCCGGTCTTCATCCGCGGGCGACCGCAGCGCGCGCACGCCCTGCAGCACGTCGACGCAAAGCTGCAGCCGGTGGAACTTGTGCCCGCCGGCGGCGTGGACAATGGCGATGGTCAGCAGCGCGGCCGGCGTGTCGGCCTCGCTGCCGTCGATGATCTGCAATTCGCGAAAGCCCAGCGACAGCCGCCGCCGCATGCCGGAATCATGCACCAGGTTGCCGTGCAGTTCGATCAGCAGGCTGGTATTCTCCTTCTCCAGCCACTTGAACTCCTGCAGATCCTGCGACTGCGCCTCGCCGCTCCAGAGCTCGAAGCCGCATCCGGCAATCACCGTGTTGGCTTCAATGATGCTGGCCGGCTCGACCAGAATGTCGATGTCGGTGAACGGCCGGTCAGCGGCGTGGCGGTAAAGTTTGCGTGCGAAGACCGGACCCTTGACGATGCGGGCCGGAACATTTTTCGCCGCCAATGCCTTCATGATGCGGTCGCCATGATATTGCAGCAGCATCGATTGGCCGGTCGCCAGCGTCGAGCGATCACGCAGTTCCGACAGCTTTTGCCGCAAGGCTGCGTCCGCAGGCAGTTGGGCGTCGCCGATCTCGCTGAGCTTGCGCAGCATGATCGGCAGCACGCCGTGGAACTCGGCATTGGCGAGCAGTGCCAGCAAGCTTTCGGCAGCAACGTCACGGCCAATGGCAACCGTCGCCTCCGGGTCGGCGAAGGTCAGCAGCAGTTTTTCATCGGCAGGCGCAAGAGATGGCAGCATCAAACCCGGATTGCGTTCGCCCACATCAGCAATTCCCGTCCGGAATTGCGTCAAACAACCAACTCAGAGGAGCGTATGTTGCAGAAAAGCATGCATGAAGCCAGCGTGTGGTGGCAGAACCAGCTCATGAATTGACTTTCCACGGTTTCGGTCCATTCTTTTGCACTGGACTGAAAAGGGTGTTTGGAATGGCCAAGAAAAAGTATGAAGCGCCCGTGCTGCGCAAGGCAGGAAAGTTGTCCAGCGTGGTGGCCGGGCCGTCGCTGCCGATACCGCGATAAGACTTCTACGGCTTCGGTTTGGATGAAGCCGGAGCGGTCGGCCGCAAGGCAAGCCGCGCTGCAGGCGGGCAATCTGTCGGCGTGACTGCGGGTAACGGTCCGTCCGGTCCCGCAGGCTAAGGCAAGTTCATAAGCCGCCTGTTCGGGATATGGGCAAGGCCCCTCCGTTACAGTCCCCAGCGCAGCGCGGCTGTGTGCACCGGCGCGTCCCACATTGACGTTGCCTCGTCATCCAGCATGGTCAGCGTGATCGAGCAGCCGGCCATGTCGAGCGATGTCACGTAGGACCCGACCAGCGAGCGGGTCACCGTCACGCCCTGTTTTTCGAAGATGTTTCGGGCGCTGTTGTACATCAGATAGAGCTCCATCAGCGGCGTGCCGCCAAAGCCGTTGATGAACAACAGTGCCGGGCCTTTCGCCCTGTCGCCGAGATCGCCCAGGATAGCGGCGCAAATCTCTTCGGCGATCGCATCGGCGCTTTTCAACGTGTCGCGACGCCGGCCGGGCTCGCCATGAATGCCGACGCCGAATTCCATCTCGCCATCACCAATCTCGAAGGTCGGCCTGCCGGCCGCCGGCACCGTGCAACTGGTCAGCGCCACGCCCATCGAACGCGTCGCGCTGTTGATGCGACCGCCGAGCGCCTTGAGATCCGCCAGCGCCATGCCTTGCTCGGCGGCGGCGCCGACGATCTTCTCCACCACCAGCGTGCCGGCGACGCCGCGCCGGCCGGTCGTAAAGGACGAATTCTCGACGGCGACGTCATCATTGATCACCACCTGCAGGACGCCGTCGGCCATTTCGCCGGCCATGTCGAAATTCATCACGTCGCCTTCATAGTTCTTGACGATGAACAGGCAGCCGGCGCCGGTATCGACGGCGGCGGCCGCCGCCAGTATCTGGTCCGGCGTTGGCGAGGTGAAGACCTGGCCGGGGCAGGCGGCGTCCAGCATGCCGTGACCGACAAAGCCGGCATGCAACGGCTCGTGGCCGGAACCGCCGCCCGAGATCAGCGCCACCTTCCCCGGCTTCATCACCTTGCGGCGAATGAATTTGTGCTCCTCGCCCAGCACCAGGATGTCGGCATGAGCTGCAACGAAGCCGTTGAGGCTTTCGGTCAGCACCGTGTCGACGGAATTCATAAACTTCTTCATGTGTCCTCCCGACACAACACGATCAGCCGCCACTCCTGCCGGTGATGCTGGTGATCTTCTGGATGAATTCGTTGATCGCCTTGTCGAGCGCTGCATTCTGCTTGTCGTCGCCGAAATCGGGCACGATCAGCGAGACATGCCGGGTCTTGCGCATGCCTGCCGCAACCGACATCTTGCCGGGATGCGCCAGATGATAGGCAGCCAGAAACTGATCGCGCTCGGCCGGACTGAAATGGCAGACCGAAAAAATAGCCGGCAGATGTTTTGATGGGATCGGGGTCGAATAGGCCGCGCTGGAAATCTGGGTGACGAAGCTGCGGTGCTTGCCAAGCGCATCGGCAAGGCGCTGGCGCATGCCCGACGGACGCTGGTCGATGACCTGCGACAGGATCGTCTTGTAGGCGCGGATCGCCTCTTCGGAGCCGGCTTCTGGTGTCTTGTCGGCCATCTCAGTCACCCTAGACCGAAACATCTGAGATGGCCGCCTTGGCCATGGCGAGTTGGGCGGGAGCCACCGAGAGATCCCGCAGGCCGGCCTCGAGCAGTGCCGGGATCGATGCCGGATCGCCGCCGGCATCGCCGCACAGGCTGACTGGGATTTTCGCGCGCAGGCCGAACGCGGTCACCCCCGCGATCAACCGCAGCACGGCAGGATGACGCACCGAATTGAGGTGTGCCACGGCAGCGTTGTCGCGGGCGGCGGCCATAACATATTGGGTCAGATCGTTCGAACCGATCGAGAAGAAGGCGACATCGGCGAACGCTTCCGGCGCGATCGCCACCGACGGCACCTCGACCATGATCCCGAGCGGCGGCATTTTGTACGCTACGCCGCGCGCGGCAAGCCCGGCCTGCTCCTCCACGAACAGAGCGGCGGCGCGTTGGTACTCCTCCGCGACGGCGATCATCGGAAACATCACCTTCAGATTGCCGTGCACCGCCGCGCGCAGCAGCGCCCTGATCTGTACGCGAAACACCTCCGGCCTTGCCAGCGACAGCCTGATGCCGCGCAGGCCGAGGAACGGGTTGCTCTCCTCGACGGTGAAGCCCGGCACCGGCTTGTCGCCGCCGGCGTCGACGGTACGGATGGTCACCGGCTTGTCGCCTGCCCATTCCAGCACCTTGCGATAGGCCTGGTATTGCGTCTCCTCGTCCGGCGGCGCCTTGCCGAACAGGAATTCGGTGCGCATCAGCCCGACGCCATCACAGGTCGAGATGTCGATGCCATCGACCTCGGACGGATCGGCGATGTTGACCTGCACGCGCACCGTCGTGCCGGCCCGGGTTACCGCCGGTTTCGCGAGATAGTGTCGGGCCTTGTCTCGATGTGCCACAAACGAGGACGAGGACCGGTGGAACGCTTCGATCTCGGTCGTCGTCGGCGAAACCACGATACCGCCATGCTCCGCATCGAGCAGAGCCAGACCGACGGGATCAGCCGGCGAAGCGCCAAGCCCCACCACCATCGGCACACCGCGCGAGCGCGCCAGCATGGCGACGTGGCTGGCGGCGCTGCCGGCCCTCAGCGCGATGCCGCCGCCGGTGCTCCAGTCGGTCTCGAGAAAGCGCGTCGGCGCGATGTCCTCGCCATAGAGAATGGCGCCCGCTGGTGGAGCGCTCTCCTGCTCCTCGGTAAGGGCGCGCAGCACGCGGTCGCGGATATCGCTGATATCGGCGGCGCGAGCCCGGAAATAGTCCTGGTCTGACGTTTCGTAGCCGGAGATCTCGGCGTCCAGCGCCTGTCGCCAGGCCATGTCAGCCGGCATGCCGGACGCGATCGCGGCAAAAGCCGGGCCGGTCAGTGCCTCGTCCCCAAGCATGGCGAGCTGGAATTCGAGAATGCCGGCGGCCTCGTCATCGGCGGTTTCGATCAGGGTCGCGAGCCGGTCCGTCGCGCTGGCGATAGCTGCTTCCAATGCGGCCTTCTCGTCCGCGGCGCTCGCCTTGCCTGAGTAGCGCGCAGTGCCGTTGTCGAGGTTGAACAACGGCCCCTCGGCATAGCCGGCCGAGGCCGAAATGCCTTGCAGCCTAAGCGGTTCGGGCATGGCCCGCATCCTCGTCGAAACCGCGTCGCACCAGCTCGGCCAGCGCGCCGACCGCCTCGTCGGCGCCGTCGCCTGTGGCCCGGATGTGCAGCATGGTGCCTTTCGGCGCCCTGGCCGCCATCACCTTGACGATGCTCTTGGCGTCGAACCATGGGCCGTTGGCGGCAAGCGCAATCTCCACCTCGGCGGCAAAGCTCTTGGCAAGCTTGGTGAACTTCACCGAAGGGCGCGCGTGCAGACCTACCTCGTGGGTGATCAGGACGGTGGCCTCGGCAAATGCGGACATGCGTTCAAAATTCCCGTTCACTCACGACGGCGACAATTCATGCGCCGTCGCCACCACTTCCTTCAGTGAGGCCCCGCCGGACGCCTCCGTCGCAGCCATCACCGCGCCTTCGACGATCGGCGCGTTGCAGACGACGATCTTCTGCGCCCGCGGCTCGCCGATCATTTCCACCGCCATTTCCGAATTGGTCTCGGCGCCGCCGAGATCGACCAGTATGGCGACGCCCGCCTCCGACCACGCCTTGTCGATGGCGCCTATGATCGCTTCGACGCTGGTGCCGAGCCCGCCATGGCCGTTTCCGCCGCACCATGCAAGCGGCACTTCGTCGCCCACCATCTGCCGCACCATGTCGGCCGTGCCTTCGGCAACCAGCGGCGAATGCGAGACGATGACGATGCCGACATTGCTCATGCTTGGCCCTCGACGGTTTCGGCGACGGTCCGCACCAGCAGCGCCACAGAGCGTCCGCCGGCATCCATATGACCGATTGAGCGGTCGCCGAGGAATGAGGCGCGACCGCGTGTTGCCTTCATCGGCACGGTCGCCTCGGCAGCCACGTCGGCGATATCTGCAATTTCCATGGCCGTCTTTCCTTCGACCAACGCGTCCTGCACAGGTTGCAGCACATCGAGCATGGTCTTTTGACCAACCTGGGATTTGCCTCTGGCGGCCACAGCTTCGATTGCCTTGCCGAAAGCAGCCGCCAGCTTGGCACGATCCAGCTCTCCCGAAATCTCCTTGCCGAGCGCCAGGAACAATGTACCGAAGAGCGGCCCGGATGCACCGCCGACCGTCATCACCAGCTTGGTGCCGATCGCCTTCAGCGCCTCGGGCAGCGGCTTTGCAGCGAACGCCCCGGCATCGGCGCGCACAGCCTCGAAGCCGCGCTTCATGTTCAGCCCATGGTCACCGTCGCCGATGGCCTGGTCGAGCGCGGTCAACTCTTCCGAGTGAGCGGCGATCGTGTCCGCGGCGGCGGTGATCAGCCTGGCAAGGTCGAACGCTGCCATGTCCAGATTCCCGGTTTCGATCCTGCCGGCAGTATCGCAAGAGTTTTCATTCGACAATCGAAGCATGCCGTCAGGCCGTTGCATGCAGCGCGGCGGCGGCCGCGAACACTTCGGCCACGGCATGGGCGCCAGGGTCGACTACGCCCTGCAATTTGGTGCCAACATAGGCGGAGCGTCCGGCCTTCGCCTTCTCCATGGCAGCGGTCGCCTCGGCGCCGTGCCGTGCCGCTGTAGCCGCGGCATCCAGCCCCTTGGCATCGAGCGCCTTCAGCGCCGGCTCCAAGGCATCGACCATGGTGCGGTCGCCGACCTTGGCGCCACCGTAAAAAGTCATGCGGTCAAGCCCGGCAAGCAGCGCCTTGGACAGGGTTGCTCCGCCGTTCGAAGCCTGAGCCGCCGCCGTGAAGAAGATCGACAGCAAGACGCCTGAGGAGCCGCCCATTGCGACGCCCAGACTATCGCCTATAGCCGCAAGCGTGGCGGCCGGGTCGGCCAGCGGCAGCGCATCGAGCCGTTCCAGCACGCTGCGCGCGCCGGTCGCAACCGTCGAACCGGTATCGCCATCGCCCGCCTTGGCGTCGAGCCCGTTCAGTGTCTCTTCGAGCGCGATCAGCCGTTCGCAGACCGTGACGATCAAACGCCTGGTGCCGGAATCCTGGCTGGCCCTTTGGGCTGCGCTGTTTCCAGCCGCTTTCGCCATAGGCACGATAGCCGGCGCGACGACGGTTTTGGCCGGCATCCAGGCATGTGGGCCGACAGGCGCCAGCAAGGCTGCCTCGCGCGCCGCATCGAGCTTGATCAGCGACAGCGAAAAACCGTTCATGTTGAGCGCCGTCATCAGCGGTCCTGGGCCGATCGCAAGCTTCACGGTCTTGGCCAGCGGCGAGGCCAGCACGGCATTGGCGACCAGCGACATTTCGAGCGGCGGCACCGAGCCGAGATTGTTGATGAGCAACGCGTGGCTGGCGTTCGGGTCGAGCCGCACCGCCAGCCGCTCCGCCATGATCGCCACAAATCTGTCGGCGCTCTGCACGGCGATGCGCTCGACGCCCGGCTCGCCATGGATGCCGAGGCCGAGTTCGCCGTCATTTTCGCCGAACCGCTCTTCATGTGGCTGGCCGGGGATCGAGCAGGACGACAGCGACATGCCGAGCGAGATGATGTCCTTCGCCGCCACGCGAGCCGCTGTCGCGATCGCTGTCAGACCGCTTCCCGTCTCCGACAAATGGCCTGATATCTTGTGCACGAACAAGGTGCCGGCGACGCCGCGCGGCTGGTTGATACCCGGCAGGGCGATGTCGTCGGCAACGATCGCCATCTCGACGCGAAACCCTTCGGCGCGCGCTTTCTCGGCCGCCAGGCCGAAATTGAGCCGGTCGCCGGTGTAGTTCTTGACGATCAGCAGGCAGCCGGCCGGGCCGGTCACCGCGCGGATGGCGGCCAGCACCGCCTCGACGCTGGGCGAGGCGAAGATCTCGCCCGAAACCGCCGCCGTCAGCATGCCCTTGCCGACAAAGCCGGCATGGGACGGTTCGTGTCCGGCGCCGCCACCGGAGACGACGGCAACTTTCGCCTTGTCCCAGTCGGCGCGCAGCACAACCTTGATCTCGGGGTAACCGTCGAGGCGCGCGAGATCGCCGGAACCGATAGTCCGCAACAGCCCGTCCAGCGCCTCGGTGACGATCGTTTCCCTGCGGTTGAAAAAGTGCTTCATCGAATTCGTCCCGTATTCGCAATCGTCAGTCAGAAGCCGGCGTCTAGACCGCCGAAACCGTCACATCAGCCTTTGTCCGTCGGCGCCGAAATAGAGCGGCGAGCGGTAGCGGATCACCACTTTGTCGCCCTCGGCCAGATCCGTATCGGGGTCGGTGAGCGTCACCAGTTTCTTCGGGCCGACCGTAACATGCAGATGGTTCTGGTCCCCGAGATGTTCGACCCAGTCGACGACGCCGTCGGCATGGCCGTTTGCGGTCTTCTCGATCGACAGATGCTCGGTGCGCGCGCCGATGGTCTTGGTTCCGGTCGGCGCCCCACCATCAGGCAGCAGTCCCGCTGGCAGCAGATTGATCGCCGGCTGGCCGAGCCGTGCGGCGACATGAAGGTTTGCCGGCTCGGAATAGATGGTGCGCGGCGTGCCGATCTGCACCAGCACGCCATTGTTGAGGATGCCGATGCGGTCCGCCATGGTCATCGCCTCGATCTGGTCGTGCGTGACATAGAGCATGGTGGCGCCGAGCTCGGCTTGGATGCGCTTGAGTTCGAGCCTGAGATCGGCGCGCAATTTGGCGTCGAGCGACGACAGCGGCTCGTCCATCAAATAGATCGACGGCTTGCGCACCAGCGCGCGCCCAATGGCGACGCGCTGCATTTCGCCACCCGAAAGCTTGGTCGAGCGGTTGTTCAGCTTGTGGTGGATGCGCACCATCTTCGCCACCTCTTCGATGCGGCGGCGAATCTGGTCCTCCGGTACTTTCCGCGCTGGCGAACGCAGCGGGAAGGCGAGGTTGTCGTAGACCGACAGATGCGGGTAGAGCGAATATTGCTGGAACACGAAGGCGGTGTCGCGCTCGGCCGGCGACAGCGTCGTCGCATCGTGGCCGCCAATATGGATCGTGCCGCCATCCGGCCGCTCCAGTCCGGCGATCAATCTCAGCGTCGTCGTCTTGCCGGCGCCGGTCGGGCCGAGCAGCACGACGAATTCGCCATCGGCGATGTTAAGGTCGAGGCCATCGACGGCGACATGGTCGCCGAAGCTTTTGGTCACGCCCTTGATGTGCACGTCAGCCATGCTGCGCTCTCCCTTGAGAGGCGGTATCGTGGATCGCGGTGCGCACCGCCCGACCCGAGCCCTTGTCGAACAGCGACAGCCGCGCGCTGTTCAACGTCAGCCCGACATGATCGCCGGCAGCGAGCCGGATTTCGGCCGGCACCCGCGCCTTGATGATGCCGTCCGCCGTCTCCACCGCCACGATCTGCGTCGTGCCGAGATATTCGGTGCCATAGATGGCGCCGCGCAGTTTCGAGGCGTCGTCGAAGCGAATGTGTTCGGGGCGGATGCCGAGCGCCATGTCGGCCGGCGCGATATCCTCGCGCACTTCCGGCACCGCCACCTTGGCGCCTTGCACTACGATCTCCTTCGCCCCCTTCGCCAATCCGCCGTCAAAGCCGAGAAAGTTCATTGGCGGCGAGCCAATGAAATCGGCGACGAACATGGTTGCCGGGCGGTCGTAGATTTCGCGCGGGCTGCCGAACTGTTCGATGACGCCATGGTTCATGACGGCGATCTTGTCGGCCATCGACATCGCTTCCATCTGGTCGTGCGTGACATAGACGGTGGTGGCGTGGATGCGGTTGTGCAGCTCGCGCAGCTCATGCACCATCAGATCGCGGAATTCGGTGTCGAGCGTGCCGAGCGGCTCGTCCATCAGGAAGCATTTTGGCCGTCGCACGATGGCGCGACCGAGCGCCACGCGCTGGCGGTCACCGCCGGCAAGGCCCGAGACCGATTTGTTGAGCAGATGGTCGATGCGCAGCAGCTTCGCCGTTTCCTCGACACGGCTTCGAATCTCGGCCGAGGGCATGCCTTGCGCGAGAAGCGGGAAGCCGATGTTCTTGCGCACGTTCATATGCGGATAGAGCGCGAACAGCTGGAAGACGAAGGCGATGTCGCGTTCGCGCGCCCGGCGCATGGTGACGTCCTCGCCGCCGAGCAGGATCTGGCCGCCGGTCGGCAATTCGAGGCCGGCGACCATGCGCAGCGTCGTCGTCTTGCCGCAGCCCGAGGGACCAAGCATGACGAAGAACTCACCATCTTCGACGACGAAGCTGGAATCCTGCACCGCGACGAAATCGCCGAAGGCCTTTCTCAAATGTTGGACGCGGATTTCGGCCATGATTATTCCGGGAACTTCGAGACGATGATGAACATCACCGTGCCGGCGAGCATGGTGATGAAGGAGTAGGTGTAGAGCGCCAGCGCGAAGGGCTGGAACAGCATCAGGAAGCCGACGGCGATGAGCGCCGTCGCAATGTTTTCCATGAGGCCGCGCCGGGCCCAGCGAGGCCAGGATGACTTTTTGGAGATGGCTGGGCGCGTCATGCGTAGCTGCCTTCCTTCTGCCCGGCAACGGGGCGAGACGGTTGCCAGGTGGTTCCCTCACTCCGTCGCTGCTTCGCAGCGCCACCTCTCCCCCCTCCGGAGGGAGAGGAAGGCAGCCTGCCTGAATGAAGTTCGCGTCCTTCCTCTACCCCGTCGATCGGGGGAGAGGTGGGGGGGGGGGGCGGCCGGAGTGGTGGGCGGGGCGTCCGTCCCGAAAACATCAGTGCGGCACCCGACCGGTGGGGGGCGCGGGGTGGTGTTGAGGAAGCG